>JBJTSG010000185.1:0-16209 GCA_046076505.1 Erythrobacter sp.
CCGGTCGGGTAGAGGCGCGAGAAGCCGCGCTGCGGGACCACGCCGGGAAATTCCGGCATCCGCACGCTGAGCGCGGCAAACTGTTCGTATTTGAGCCCGCTTGCCACCTCGACAGGCTGGAACCCGCGCGCGGCGGCGACCTTGTCTTTGACCTCGGCGAGGCGCGAGGGCTCGAGCGCGAGAAGCTCGCCGAGCCGGTCGAGCGTCCCTTGCGCATCCTCGAGCCGCTCGGGGATGACGTCGACCCGGAAGTCGGCGCGATTGGACGCGAGCGGCGCGCCGTGCCGATCGAGGATCCAGCCCCGGCGCGGCGGAATAAGCGTGAGGTTGACGCGATTGCTCTCGCTCTCGAGGCGGTATTTCTCATTCTCCGCGACCGACAGGTAGCCGAGCCGGGCCGCGAGCATCACGCCGATCGTGCCCTGGAAGGCGCCGATCACGACAGCGCGACGCTCGAAACTGCTGCGCAGGATCGAGGCGCTGACCATCTTGGGTTTGCTGCTTCCCGGCCATTCGCCGAGGAACGGGATCTTCATCAGTTGAGTTTCCGCGCCCGGGCGAGCCGGAACCTGTCGAGGCCCGCCACGGCCCGGGCGATTATCGGATAGAGCAGCACCGACAGCAAGGCCTGGGGAAGGGCGGCTAACAGCATTTCGGGGGTGACGCTTGCGCCCGACAGGATCAGGCTCGCCAGCCAGTAGACGAGCGCGATTGTACCGGCGGTGAACCAGTCCTGCCAGAACCCGCGCCAAGGGAAGCGCGTCTCGACCACCTCGATGGCGATCATCGCGAGCGACCACAGCAGGATCGCGCTGCCGAAGGGCTGGCCGCTGACGAGGTCGTCGAAGGCGCCGAGCGGCGCCCCGGCCCACAGCGGCAGGAGCCCGGGGCGGACCATCCGCCACCCGAGCAGCATGAGGAAGCCGAACGACGGCGAGAGCGGCATGAGGTCGGCGATCAGCAGCAGCGGCAGGAGTGAGCCCGCCATGATCGTGACATAAGGCACGCTGCGGGCGCGCAGAGGCGAGGGCGCGCGGTTGATGCGCAGCCCGTACATGTCCGAACGCGCACGCGGGTCGAGCCGCTCCATCAGCCCGGCGTCTCGTGCGCGGCGGGCGAGGCCGTTGCGGCAGGCGAAAGTGCGGGCTTCGGTTTGGGTTTGGGCTTCGGCGTGGGCGCGGCGTCCGCGCGTTCGGCAGCCTTGAGGGCCTCGATCGCCAGACCTTGCGCGATCGGCTCGATGGCGACGTAGTTGGTCGCACCAGGCTCGGCGACGAGCCGGGCGATGGCACCGTCAGGGGTGAGCTGGGCGATCACCGCGACTGCGACGCCCGCGCGGTAATAGCCGCCCGCCCCGCTCGTCACCATCACGTCGCCGACCTTCAGGGGGTTGACGCCGAGGTTGACGAGCCGGATGCGCAACAGGCCGTCGCCGCGGCCTTCCGCGAAAGCGATGACATCGTCCGTGGCGCGGCGGACCGGAAGCACGCTCTCGCTGTCGGTGAGCAGCAGCACGCGTGCCGAGGCGCGACCGGTCTCGAGCACCCTGCCGATCACCCCGCGTTCGGAGATCACCGGCATGCCGGGCGTGACGCCGTCGTTCGCGCCGGCGTTGACATAGGCGAAGCGGCGGCCGCTGGTGGCGGTCGAACCGACGAGGCGGGCGGCGGCGACGGGCCTGGTGGCACTTTCGGCGAGACCCAGGAGCCCCTTCAGCCGCAGGTTCTCCGCCTTGACCGCTTCGGCCTCGGCGAGACGGATGCGGGCGATCTCGACCTCGCGGCGCAGCTCCGCGTTCTGCCGACCGGCGTTGAAGTAGCCGGCGATCGCCTCGAACACCCCTTGCGAGCCCGCGCGCGCCGCCGCGGTCGCGCTGCCCGCGGGCGCGACGACATCGCTCGCCACCCCGCGCACGGGCGCGAAGGCGGCGGGCTGCCACAAGGACAGCACCTGCAGTCCGAAGCCCAGCAAAGCCCCCGCCCCGGCCAGGAGGTAGCCGGTGAACAGCGAGAACTGCGCCTTCTTCGAAAAGCCCGAGCGGCGCGAAGAGGGGGGCGCCATGGCTTTACAGTCCCTTCCGACTTACATGTCTGACCTTTGGGGCGCGGATCACGCGGTCATCAGCACGCCGCGATAGACGGGGTCTTCCATCGCCCGGCCGGTGCCGATGGCGACGCAGGTGAGGGGATCCTCGGCGACCGAGACAGGCAGGCCCGTCTCTTCGCGCAGATGTTCGTCCAAACGTCGGATCAAGGCACCGCCGCCTGTGAGCACTATACCCTGATCGACGATGTCGGCGGCGAGTTCGGGCGCGGTGTTTTCAAGCGCGATGCGCACGCCCTCGACGATCGCGCCGATCGGTTCGGAGAGTGCCTCGGCGACATGCGCCTGGTTGATGGTGATCTCCTTGGGCACGCCGTTGACGAGGTCGCGGCCCTTGAGGGTGATGGTCTCGCCCACGCCGTCTTCGGGTATCATGGCGATGCCGTAATCCTTCTTGATGCGCTCGGCGGTGGCATCGCCGATCAGAAGGTTGTGGTGGCGGCGCACGTAGCTGACGATCGCCTCGTCCATCTTGTCGCCCCCGGTGCGCACCGAGGTGGTGTAGGCGAGGCCGCGCAGGCTGAGCACGGCGACCTCGGTGGTGCCGCCGCCGATGTCGACCACCATCGAGCCGACCGGCTCGGTCACCGGCATGTCGGCGCCGATCGCGGCGGCCATCGGCTCGAGGATCAGGTGGACGTCGCTCGCGCCCGCGTTCGAGGCCGCGTCACGGATCGCGCGGCGCTCAACCGAAGTCGAGCCCGAGGGGACGCAGATCACGATTTCCGGATAGCGGAACATCGACTTCTTGCCGTGCACCTTCTGGATGAAGTGCTTGATCATCTGTTCGGCGACCTCGATGTCGGCGATCACGCCGTCGCGCAGCGGACGGATCGCCTCGATGCTGTCGGGGGTCTTGCCCATCATCATCTTCGCATCGTCGCCCACCGCTTTCACCCGGCGGATGCCGTTGATCGTCTCGATCGCCACAACCGAGGGTTCGTTGAGGACGATGCCCTGGTCCTGCACGTAGACAAGCGTATTGGCGGTGCCGAGGTCGATCGCCATGTTCTGCGAGCCGAACTTGAAGAGATTGGACAAAAAGCTCATGCTTGTGGTGTTCCAGTAGTGCCGGGCCGGTTCCGCAGGCCGCTGTCGGGGGTGCGGCTGCGGTGGGAGACGGGCCCGTTTATGACATGACTGCGCGCGCCTAGCGAATCCGCGCGCAAAAGGCCAAAATATTTGTCCACGGCCGATCGGATTTTCCGCCCGCTCCCCTCGAATTCGTATGCCGCCGGCGCTAGCGTGGCGGCTATGCCGCAAATCCGCCGCCTGCCCTCGGACCTTGTCAACCGCATCGCCGCGGGCGAGGTGGTCGAGCGTCCGGCCGCGGCGCTGAAGGAGCTGGTCGAGAACGCGATCGATGCCGGCGCCCGGCGAATCGGCGTGTTGCTCGGCGAAGGCGGTCTCGCCCGCATCGAGGTGGTCGATGATGGCTGCGGCATGGACCCCGAGGCGATGGCCCTGGCGCTCGAGCGTCACGCGACCTCGAAGCTTCCCGATTCGCTGATCGGGGAGGGCGGCGCGATCGAACTGGTGACCACGCTCGGCTTTCGCGGCGAGGCGCTGCCGAGCATCGCCAGCGTGGCGCGCCTCACCATCGAGAGCCGGGAGCAAGGGGCGGCGGAAGGCTGGCGGCGGGTGGTGGATCACGGCACCGTGCTGGCCGACGAGCCTGCCGCGCTCCCGCCCGGCACGCGCGTCAGGGTCGAGGAGCTGTTCGCCAAGGTTCCCGCGCGCCGCAAGTTCCTGCGCTCGGCGCGGAGCGAATATGCCGCCTGCCTCGACGTGGTCCGCCGCCTCGCGATGGCGCGACCGGACATCGCCTTCACCTTGGAAACGGTGGGCGAGGGCGCCAAGCGCACCGTGCTGTCGCTTCAGGCGGGCGAGGAACTGGCGACCCGCGTCGCGCGGATCATCGCGCATGAACTCAAGGACAATTCGGTCCCGATCCTGCTCGAGCGTGAGACGCCGCACGGGGTGATGCGGCTCACCGGCGTGGCGGGCCTGCCGACCTGGAACCGGGGCGTGGCCGATCACCAGTATCTCTTCGTCAACGGGCGTCCGGTGAAGGACCGGCTTCTGGTCGGCGCGGTGCGCGGGGCATATGCCGACATGCTCGCGAGGGACCGCCACGCCGTACTCGCGCTGTTCCTCGACCTGCCGCCGCAGGATGTCGACGTGAATGTCCACCCGGCCAAAACCGAGGTGCGCTTCCGGGATTCGGCGGGTGTGAGGGGATTTATCGTCTCGGGCCTCAGGCAGGCGCTGGCGACGGGCGATCGCCGGAGCGCGCAGGGGCCCGACCGCGCGGCGATGGCGCGGTGGCAGGCGGAGCCGCACTTGGACCAGAACAAGTTCCACCCCTCCCTCTTGCGGGAGGGGCCGGGGGTGGGAACACTTCAAGCGGCCATTTGGCAGCAACAGTCCCACCCCAACCCCTCCCGCGAGCGGGAGGGGCTATTGCTGCGCGACGCCGGGCTCGCTTGGTCGCAGCCTCAAGGCCGCGCGGAAACCGCCGCACCGGTCCCCGAGGAGGCGCGCCAATACCCGCTTGGGATCGCGCGCGGGCAGGTAGCGAACACATATATCGTCGCCGAAGCTGCGGACGGTCTGGTCCTCGTCGACCAGCACGCCGCGCACGAACGCCTCGTGCTGGAACGCCTGCGCGCCGCAGGAGCCGAGGATAGCGTGAAGCGCTCGCAGGCCCTGCTGGTGCCGGATGTCGTCGAGATGGACGAGGTCGATTGCGACCGCCTCGAAGACGCCGCCGAGGGTCTGGCACGCTACGGGCTTGCGATCGAACGCTTCGGCCCCGCCGCGATGCTGGTCCGCGCCGTGCCTGCCGCCATCGCACAGGCGGATACGGGCAAGCTGCTGCGCGACCTCGCCGACGACATCGCCACGCACGGCCGCCAGGAGGACAGCGGCGCGCTGCTTCTCGCCGAGCGGCTCGAGCTGGTGCTGGCGACGATGGCCTGCCACGGTTCGGTCAGGGCAGGGCGCAGCCTCAGCGTCGCCGAGATGAACGCGCTGCTGCGCGAGATGGAGGCAACTCCGCGCTCGGGCCAGTGCAACCACGGGCGCCCGACGTGGGTGAAGCTGAGCATGGAAGACGTCGAGAAGCTGTTCGGGCGGCATTAGCCACTCGGTCACCCCAGCGAAAGCAGGGGCCTAGAGCGGTTTGCGCCGCACTATCAGGCCCTGGGTCCCTGCTTGCGCTGGGATGACGATCACTTAAGCGCTGCCCTCACATCCGCCAGCTTGCCATCCGCATCCGCATCCTCCGGCAACCGGAGCACGGCCCGCAGCAAAGCCGCCACCGCGACATTGTCGAACACCTCCAGCTTCGCTCCCTTCGCGAAGGCTGGTCCCTTCGCCACGAACAGCGCGAGCATTTCGGGGTCGGCATTATCGTAGCCGTGCGCGCCACCCTTCACCGGATAGGCAGGCGGACCGGAAAGGATCGTCCAGCCCGCCTCGGCGATGCAGATGATCGCCGCGACCCGCGGGTTCTTGCCCCAGTGGAGGCGCTCGGGCAGGTCCTCCTTGCGGGTGCAGGTCATGTGCTCGTGGGGCACCAGCAACGCCTCAGCCACCCGATTGTCGGTGCCGGCGGCGGGCTCGATCGCGGCATAGGGTCCGGTTTCGACCGCGATGTAGCTGGCCTTGTCGATCAGGTCGGCGAGCTGGATGACGCGGCTCTCGTCGGTCGCGCGCATCCCGTGGTCGGCAACCACCACGAGGTTCAGCGTGACGCCGAGCTTGGCGGCGCCATCGACGATATCGCCGATCCGCGCGTCGACCTCGGCCAGGGCGGCATTCACCTCCGCGCTGTCGGGTCCGAACTCGTGGCCGATGGTGTCGACCGTGTCGAAATAGATCGTCGCGAAGGCCGGGCGGATCGCCGCTGGACGCCGCAGCCAGTCGAGGAGGGTGTTCACCCGCTGCACGTTGGTGACGTTCTGGTCGAAGCGCATCCAGTCGGCGGGCCGCGTGCCGTCGAAGGCGACCTCGCTGCCGGGCCAGAACATCGTCGCGCTGCGCAGGCCCGCGCGCTCGGCGGTGATCCAGATCGGCTCGGCCTCGCTCCACCAGAAGGGGTCGAGCGCTTGGCTCGCATTGCCGAGGCTGAACATCACCCCGGGTCGGCGCGGGTCGATCATCGAGTTTCCGACGATGCCGTTGCGGTCCGGCCGCTTGCCCGTGACGAGCGCGTAGTGGTTGGGGAAGGTTTTGGTCGGGAAGCTCGGGCGCATCGGTCCTGTCGCTCCCTCTTTCGCCAGCGCCGCGAGGCGCGGGGTGAAGCCGCGCTCGATGTAATCGGCGCGGAAGCCGTCGATGCCGACCAGCACGGTGACGGGGCGATCTTTGGCCGCAAGGCTGGCGGGGAGTAACAGGGCGGCAATAAGCAGGATCAGACGCATGGCATGGTTCTTAGGCGCGGCGGGCTACAGCCACGAGACAATCTCAGACGTTGAACTTGAAGAGCAGCACGTCGCCGTCCTGCACCACGTATTCCTTGCCTTCCTGCCGCAGCTTGCCCGCTTCCTTCGCCCCCGCCTCGCCGCCGAGGGTCACGTAATCCTCGTAAGCGATGGTTTCGGCGCGGATGAAGCCGCGTTCGAAGTCGGAGTGGATCTCGCCCGCCGCCTGCGGGGCCTTGGCGCCCGCCGGGAACGTCCAGGCGCGCGCTTCCTTGGGGCCGGCAGTGAAGAAGGTCTTGAGGCCGAGCAGCTTGTAGCCCGCGCGGATCACCCGGGCGAGGCCGCTTTCGGTGAGGCCGAGCGCTTCGAGGAATTCGCCCCGGTCCTCCTCGGGCATGGCGCCGAGTTCGGCTTCGATGGCGGCGGAGACGACCACGGCCTCGGCGCCTTCCTCGGCGGCCTTGGCGAAGACCTTTTCCGACAGGGCGTTCCCGGTCGCGGCATCCTCTTCCGCGACGTTGCAGACGTAGAGGATGGGCTTGGCGGTGAGCAGCTGCGCCTGGCGGAAAAGGCGCGCTTCCTCGTCATCCTTGGGTTCGGTAAGGCGCGCGGGCTTGCCCTCGCGCAGCAGCGCCAGCGCCTGGCCGAGCACGCTCGCCATCGCCTTGGCTTCCTTGTCGCCGCCGGTCGCGCGCTTGGCGGCGGCAGGCACGCGCTTCTCGAGGCTTTCGAGGTCGGAGAGCATCAACTCGGTCTCGACCACCTCGGCGTCGGCGATGGGATCGACCTTGTTGGCGACGTGCTGGATGTCGTCGTCCTCGAAGCAGCGCAGCACGTGGACGATGGCATCGACCTCGCGGATATTGCCGAGGAACTGGTTGCCGAGCCCCTCGCCCTTGCTCGCGCCCTTCACGAGGCCGGCGATATCCACGAAACCGAGCTGCGTCTCGATGATCTTGGCGCTCTTGGCGATGGCGGCGATCTTCTGCAGGCGCTCGTCGGGCACGGCGACCTGGCCGACATTGGGCTCGATGGTGCAGAAGGGATAGTTCGCCGCCTGCGCGGCCTGCGTCTCGGTGAGCGCATTGAACAGCGTGGACTTGCCGACATTCGGAAGACCCACGATCCCGCAACGGAAACCCATGATGATTGTGCCCTGGCTATCTGGAAAGCGCCGCCCTTAGCGGGGAGGGGGGGCGATGGCTAGGGTCTCAGCGCAGGTGCACCGCCTTAACCAGCGGTCCCATCACCGGCGAGGGGCTGAGCCATTCGGTCTGCACTCTTGCGGTGACTTCGTTGATCGGCACTTGCGGCTTGCCACCCGGCGAGACCGGCAGGCGCAGCGAGCGGGTGCCGGGGGGCAGGGCGATCAGGCCCGCGATGGCCCTGGCGACATCGGCGGGATCGTTGCTGCGGCCCGAGCCGTCCTCGGTCCCCATTGCCGCAACCTGACGGGGGTAACCGTCGGTGTGGATCGCCTCGGCCCGCGCCTTCAAGGCAGAGGAATGGGCGTTGCGGTTGACCCAGACCTTGGTCGGGTAGCCACCCGGCTCGATGATCGAGACGTCGATCTTGTGCGGCACCAACTCGTAGGCGAGCTGCTCGCTCATCGCCTCCAAGGCAAACTTGGTCGCGGAGTAATGCCCCGACCACGGGGTGATGACGCGCCCCAGCTGGCTCGAGATCTGGATGATCTGGCCAGCGCCCTTCTTCCGCATACCCGGCAGCACCGCGCGCGCCATGCGGTGCGGGCCGAAGACGTTGGTCTCGAACATCAGGCGCGTCGCCTCCATGTCCTGCACCTCGATCGGCGAAGTGATGCCGATGCCGGCGTTGTTGACCAGCACGTCGAGCGGGCCGCCATTGATCCGCTCCGCCTCGGCGACCGCAGCCGCGACCTGCTTGTCGTCGGTCACGTCGCAGGCGACCACGTGGAGATCGAGGGCCTCTGCGTCAGCGAGGTCCCGCAGCTCCTTGGCCTCGGAGCGGGGCAGGCGGCGCATGGTGGCAAACACCCGCGCCCCTTGCCGCGCCAATAACTCGGCGGCGAGGCGCCCGAAGCCCGAGGAGCAGCCGGTGATGAGGACGCTCTTGCCCTTGAGGCTCACATCCGGGCGATAGACCGGCTCTGCGGCGCTGGCGCGACGGGCGGCAAGGGCAGCGGTGGCGGCAGCTCCGGCAAGCAGCATGCGGCGGTCGAGGCTCATGAGGGCATTCCTTGGCTGGCGAATGTCAGGCGAGCTTATTGGCTTTGCGCCAGTCTGCAAGCATCGCCGGATTGCGCAGCCGCACCAGCGTGCCGGTATAGTTCTTGAGTTTCGCCTCGGTGCGCGGGCCGGGCCCCCAGTTCCAGGTCATCACATACCAGAAGAAGGCCGCGTCGAAGCGCTCGGGGCAGCCCTCGGGCATGTCGGGGCGCGAGCGGCCGCGATGGGTGACGATGCGCTTCACCAGCCGCCATAGACACAGGCGGATGGGAAAATCGAGGTAAATCACGGTATCGGCGCGGGCGAGGCGGGGGAGCAGCGTGCTGCCATAATTGCCCTCGATCAGCCAGCGGTCCTGCGCGACGATCTCGGCAAGGCGGGCGTTCAGTTCCGCCTTCTCCGTCTCGACCCAGCCTTCCTGCCAGCCCAACTGGTCCATGTGGACGAGCGGCAGGCCAAGTCGCAGGGCAAGCTCGCGCCCGAGCGTGCTCTTGCCCGATCCGCAGGGGCCGATGATCATCACGCGGCGCATGACGGCAGTCTCAGCCCGGCTTGCCGGGGGCGAGCCACCGCGCCCATACGGCTACATCCTGCGGTTCCCAACCGAGGCGCGGGTAGAGGCCCGCCGCGGGATTGCCGCCGCGCACCATCAATTCGGCCTTTGGGCAACCAAGGCCCTCGAGAAAGACGCAGGCCTCGGCGACCAGCAGGCGGGCAAGTCCCTCGCCGCGCCGTTCAGGGTGGACGCCGAGATAGTAGAGCCAGCCCCGGTGTCCGTCATAGCCGGTCATGACGGTCGCGATGAGATCGCCTGCATCCTCGACGACTAGCACCGCAGCGCCCGGCCAAGCGAAGGCCCGCGCGAGATCGGCGTCGGGGTCGTTCCAGGGCCGGGTGAGCGCGCAGGCCTCCCACAGGGCGATGATCGCCGCAGCGTCCGCCGGGGTGGCTTGGCGCAGCGCGGCCGTCACGGCTGCATCCGGAGCGCCACATCGTTCATGAAGCGCACGTCGTCACCCTTGGCGAGCCATTCGGCTTCCGCGCCGATCGCGCCGAGCATCCCGGCGAGATCGTCCTGCTCGTCCTTGGCGAAAGGCCCAAGCACATGGCCGGTCACCCGGTCCTTGTGCCCGGGATGGCCGATGCCAAGGCGGATGCGGCGGTAATTCGGGGCCCCCAAGCTGGCAGCGTGCTGGTCGATTGACCTGAGACCATTGTGCCCTGCATGGCCGCCGCCCTGCTTCACCTTGACCTTGAAGGGGGCAAGGTCGAGCTCGTCGTGGAAGACGGTCAGTGCGTCGGTGCCCAGCTTGTAGAAGCGCAGGGCCTCGCCGACGCTCCGCCCGCTCTCGTTCATGAAGGTCGCGGGCTTGAGCAGCAGCACCTTCTGGCTGCCGATCCGCCCTTCCTGCACCCAGCCCGAAAACTTGGTCTGCACGGGCCCGAAGGAATGCATGTCGGCGATCACGTCGACGGCCATGAAGCCGACGTTGTGCCGGTGGAGCGCATAGCGCGGTCCGGGATTTCCGAGGCCGACCCAGATTTGCATGTGACGTCCCCTAGCTGCCCTTCACACAAAACGAAACGCCGGACCCCTTGCGAGGCCCGGCGTTCGAAATCCGCACGAGGCGAGCCGAAGATTACTCGGCGTCGGCCTGCGTGGTGTCGCCTTCGCTGCTCTTGAGCGCCGAGGGGGCGACAAGCGTGGCGATGGTGAAGTCGCGGTCGGTGATCACGCTGGTGACGCCTGCGGGCAGGGTCACGTCGCTGATGTGGATCGAATCGCCCACGTCCTTGCCGGTCACGTCGATCTCGATTTGCTCGGGAATGTCGGCGTTCGGGCAGAGCAGATCGAGTTCGTGGCGCACGATGTTGAGCACGCCGCCCTTCTTGAGGCCGGGCGAGGCTGCTTCGTTGACGAACACCACCGGCACCGAGACTTCGACCTTGCTATCGCCGGTCAAGCGCAGGAAGTCGACATGGGTCGGACGGTCGGTCACCGGGTGGAAGGCGACATCCTTGGGCAGGGTACGGACGGTCTTGCCACCGATCTCGATGTTGACGATCGAGTTCATGAAGTGGCCGGTCATCAGCTGACGGACCAGTTCCTTCTGCTCGACATGGATCAGGGTGGGTTCTTCCTTGCCGCCATAGATGACAGCAGGGGTCCGACCTTCGCGGCGAAGTGCTCGGGAGGCTCCCTTGCCAGCCCGTTCGCGCGCTTCGGCCGGCAGCGTCAGAGTCTCGCTCATCGTCGTGCCTTTCGAATGCTTGGTTGATAGACGTGTCAGCGGCGCAACCGCCTCCAGGGATGACCGGAAGCGCCGAAGCGCGGGCCCTTAGAGAGAGAAAGCCCGATTGGCAACCGGTTTACGGCGCGCGCTGCCGGGCGGCACGGCGTTTCACCGTGCGGGCAGCCGGCGGACGCGATAACCCCTTGCTTGAAGTAGCGCGGCGAGGCCCTCGGGGCCGACGAGGTGCGCGGCGCCCACGGCGATCAGCGGGCGAGGGCGGGCGGCGAGGATCGGCGCGAGCGCCTCGGCCCAGCGCCGGTTGCGCGCGGCGAGCAGCGCCTCGTGGAGCGCGGGATCGGCGAGCAGCCCCTCGCGCGTCGAGGCCTCAAGGGTCGCGGTATCGCCGGCGAGGTAGGCGCGCTGAAGGCGCTCAGGGTCGCGCCCGGGTGCGGCGCTCTCACGCACCACGGCGGCGAGCATGGCGCGCTGCCCGGGCTCGGGCAGGCGGTCGAAGATCGCGAGCTGCGTGGCGGCACCCTCGAGCTCGCGCACCGGGCGCCCGCTTGCGGCGAAATCGGCGAGAAGCGCGCGGTCGACCCCGTTGGCGGGATCGCCGACCGCATCGATCCGCGCGAGCTGAAGCGCGGCGGCCCAGGTTTCGGTTCCGGCGAAGCGCTGCGGGGAGAGGTCGCCGCGCTGCATGAGGGCGGCAAGAGGCCCCGCGAGGTCGGCGGGCACACGCGCTTTGAGCGGGGGCAGGCCGGGCGTGGAGGCGAGGTCGGTGAAGGTGCGAGCGATGCCCGCCTCGTCGCGCAAGGTCGCGACTTCGACCACCAAAAGGTCGGCCCCGGCGATCGTCCGCTCGATCTCCGGGGTCCGCCATTCTGTGCCTTCGGGCAGGGCATGGATGGTGCCGAGCATCCAGCCCTCGACCATCCCGTCCGCCGAGGCGAGCTCGTAGAGGAGCGGGTTGGCCGGCTCGCGCTGGACCGACGCATCGCTGCATCCGGCCAGCGCGAGGAGGAGGACCGGGGCGAGGAGCAACGCGGCCAGCTGCCGCAGCGCGCTCGCCCCGGGAATGCGGGCGATCACTTGACCCGGCTGACCTTGATGCCCTTCTTGGCGAGGACATCCTGGACGCTCTTGGGACCGGCGAGGTGACCGGCGCCGACCGCGATGAACACGGTGCCGGGCTTCTCGAGACGGGTCTTGATCCAGTCGGCCCAGTTGGCATTGCGGTTGTAGAGCAGCGCCTCGGCGACCTTGGGATCGTCCATACCCTCGTTCATCACCTCGGCGAGCTTGTCGGCATCGCCCTTGATCCACTCGGCGACCATGCGGTCGAGCATCGGCTTGGTCTCGTCGATGTTCTTGGCCGCCTCGATCAGGAAGCTGACCTGGGCATCCTGCGGCATCCCGTCGAAGATGCCGAGCTGGAACTCGGGGGTTTCGAGCGCGCCCTTGGCCTTGTCCGGCACCTTGGCGAGCAGCACCTTCTCGACGCCGCTGTTTGGATCATAGCCCTCGAGCGTGAGCGGCAGGATCGCGAAGGTCAGTCCGACCATCCACGGCTTCATCGGATCGAAGTTGGCGGCAAGCGCATCGGCCGGATTGGGGACTTGGCCAGCGGCCTTGGCCTCCTTGTACTTGGCGACGGTCTCGGGCGGAAGCTGGGCGAGCTGCTGCGCTTCCATCTTCTCGCCGAGTTTGCCAAGTGCCGCGGTGTAGCTGGTCTTCTGCTCGTCGTTGAGGAGCGAGCGCAGCGTGGTGCCCTCGGGCAGCTTGCCCTTGACGAGGGTGAGCTGCTGGATCGCCTTCTCGCTCTCGGGGTCCATCGGGATCTCGGTCACGAGAATGTCCGAGCTGTCGAGCGCTTTGGAGATGGTCGCATCGTACCAGTCGACGTCCTTGGGCAGCACGTGGACCGTGCCGAACAAGTAGATGGTGGTGTCCTTGTCGGCGACCTTCCACAGCGCCGGGCCCTTGGGGGCGGCGGCGGCGGTGGCGGCGGCGGGCTGGTCCTTGGGCTTGGCCATCGCGGGCGCGCCGGCGAACAGCACGAACGGGGCGGCGGCAAGCAGCAGGCAGGAGGCACGTTTCATTCGAATTGTCCTTTCATGTGCAGAGAAGGTGTGGGGGTTGAACAAGAGGCAGGCAAGCGTCGCGCTCGCTCGCGGCTCACAGCCGCCAGCGGGCGTAGAGGAAGGAGAGGATCATCGAGACATAGGCGATCGCGAAGATCCCGAAGGCGTGGGGCGGCGGAGTGAAGCCCCCGGCATAGAGCACCGCCCAGATCGGAAAGCCGCCGATCACCGAGATGCAGCCTCCGGTGAAGGCGATGTAATTGTGCTCGCGCTTGTAGTCGTCGATCATCCGGAAGCCCCACAGAGGCAGGGCAATGAACGAGCCGGCAATCAGCACAGCCAGCAGCAGCGCGAGAGCGGGGGGCAGCTTGAGCTGGTCCCAGTCGCCGGCAAACAGGCTGCCATCGCCTTGGTCGAAGAATCCGGTCGCAAAACCGATCACCCCCCCGATGGCCGCCCCGATGCCGATGTAAAGCATCTGACGCCGCTGGCGTTGGTGCGTGCGACGTTCGCCCGGGCCGCCGGAAGCAGGCTCGGCCAGTACGCCGCGCAGAGCAAACCGCCAGATGGCATAGCCGATCCCGGCAAAGGCCAGCACAACCGCGCCGAGTATCGCCGCATCGCGCGGCGAAGCGCTGCCATGATCGAACATCACATCGACGTAACCGACGGCAATGCCAGCGAGAAACACCAGCACGAGGCCGCCAAGCACCGCGATGACGATACGGCCGATGACCGGGAAACCATCAGGCAGACCGGCGTCGTTGCTGCGGGGATCAGAATTCGTCATCGAAAATCTCCTCGATCTTCATGTCGAACAGGCGCGCGATGCGGAAGGCGAGGGGGAGGGAGGGGTCGTGCTTGCCGGTCTCGATGGCGTTCACCGCCTGGCGCGACACGTCGAGCCGCCCGGCGAGCTCCGCCTGGCTCCAGTCGCGCTCGGCGCGCAGGACCTTGAGGCGGTTCTTCACGCTCTCACATCCCGAGCGCGTTGGTGATCTTGGCGGCGATCGCGCCCACGGCATAGCCGCTCAGCAGCAGCATCGCGAAGACCTGCCACTGCTTCACGCAGATGCCCTTGTCGAAGAATTCCATGGCTTGGCTCCATCAGGTTATCCTGACACCATGTCAGGTATGCATGACTATATGTCGCGATTCGCTGACTATGTCAAGATGACCTGACTAGGTGTCGTGCAGACCTGACCCTGCCCCGGCGCTCCCCGGCTTTGCTGCGCCGCGACATTGACGCTGCGAGGGGCATCGGCCATGGCGGGCCGCCATGAGCGCAGCACCTCTCTTCACCCCGCCGGCACGCGATCCCGCGCGCTCGTTCCAGGACATGATCCTGACGCTCCACGATTTCTGGAGTTCGCAAGGGAGCTGCGTGATCCTCCAGCCCTACGACATGCGGATGGGTGCGGGCACCTTCCACACCGCGACCACGCTGCGCGCGCTGGGCCCCGAGCCGTGGAATGCCGCTTTCGTCCAGCCCTGCCGCCGCCCGACCGACGGGCGCTATGGCGAAAACCCCAACCGGCTCCAGCATTACTACCAGTATCAGGTGATCCTGAAGCCCTCGCCGCCCGACATCCAGGAGCTCTATTTGAAGAGCCTCGCCGCGATCGGCATCGACCCGCTGGCGCACGACATCCGTTTCGTCGAGGACGATTGGGAGTCGCCGACGCTGGGCGCATGGGGCCTCGGGTGGGAAGTGTGGTGTGACGGGATGGAAGTCACCCAGTTCACCTATTTCCAGCAGATGGGCGGCTTCGATTGCAAGCCGGTCGCGGGCGAGCTGACCTATGGGCTGGAACGCCTCGCGATGTACATCCAGGGCGTCGACAATGTTTATGATCTGGCGTTCAATTCCTCGGGTGTGAGCTACGGCGACGTGTTCCTCGAGAACGAACGGCAGATGTCGAAGTGGAACTTCGAAGTGGCGAACACCGAAGCGCTGTTTGACCTCTTCGCCAAGGCCGAGGCGGAGTGCCGTAACGCGCTTGCCGCCGATGTCCCCATCGCCGCTTACGAGCAGGCGGTCGAGGCGAGCCACGTGTTCAACCTGCTTCAGGCGCGCGGCGTGATCAGCGTGCAGGAACGCGCCAGCTACATGGGCCGCGTCCGCGACCTCGCCCGCTCCTCCTGCGAGGCATATGCGGCCAAGATGACGCCCGAATGGCAGGGGAAATACCCCGGGTGGAGTCTCGTCTGATGGCCATTCTTCGTCATTGCGAGGAGCCGAAGGCGACGCGGCAATCCATGTTCCAAGGGAGCTTCGAGGTGCATCGTCAATCCAAGGATTGCTTCGCTTCGCTCGCAATGACGAGTGAGGGGGAAATCTGATGGCCGACTTTCTGCTCGAGCTGCGCTGCGAGGAAATCCCTGCCCGTATGCAGGCGGGGGCGCGTGCGGAACTGGAAAAGCTGTTCCGGCGCGAGCTGGAGGCGGCGGGTGTCGCCGTCGGCACGCTCAGCGTGTGGTCGACCCCGTGCCGCCTTGCCCTGATCGCTCATGGCTTGCCGCTCGCGACCGAGGCGGTCAGCGAGGAAGCCAAGGGCCCGCCCGAAGGCGCCCCCGATGCCGCCATCCACGGGTTCTGCAAGAAGAACGGCGTCACCCGCGAGCAGCTCGAGCTTCGCGACGTCAAGGGCCGCATGACGTGGTTTGCGGTTGTCAACACCCCCGGCCGCCCGATGGCCGAGGTGCTGGCCGCCGCGATCCCCGCGATCATCCGCGATTTCAGCTGGCCCAAGTCGATGCGCTGGGGCGCGGCCTCGATCACCACCGACAGCCTTCGCTGGGTGCGACCGCTCTCGGGGATCGTGGCGCTGCTCGATGGCGCGGTGATCGACGTCGAGGTCGGCGGCATCCGCTCGGGCCGCGAGACGATGGGGCACCGCTTCCACCACGATGGCGAAATCACCATCGGCTCGGCCGACGATTACGCCGAAGAGCTGCGCGCGGCCCACGTAATTGTCGATCACGAGGAGCGCGCCGCGATCATCCGGGACTGCGCTGCGAAGGCTGCCGCCGAGGCGGGCCTCACGCTGGTCGAGGACGAGGGCCTTGTCGTCGAAAACGCCGGGCTGACCGAATGGCCGGTCCCCTTGCTCGGCCGCTTCGACGAGGCTTTTCTGGATGTGCCCCCCGAGGT
>JBJTSG010000186.1:0-5092 GCA_046076505.1 Erythrobacter sp.
GCCGACCGATGTCGTCTCCGAAGGCATGGAAGTGAAGGTCACGGTGCTCGAGATCGACCAGCGCGGCAAGGTTCGCCTGTCGATGCGCGTGGTCGACCAGGAAACCGGCGAAGAGCTTGAAGACACCCGTCCGCCCCGCGAACCGCGTGAACCGCGCGGTGATCGTGGCGACCGTCGCGGCCCCCGCGGCGGCGGCGACCGTGGAGGTCGCGGTGGAGACCGCGGCGGCCGCGGCGGCGACCGTGGTGGTCGCGAGCGCGACAGCGGTCCGGCAGGCCTGCCCGACTTCCTGAAGGACTGATCGCCACTCGAGGCATGAACATGGGGCCGCCCGGAGCAATTCGGGCGGCCTTGTTGTTGGGACAACACCAATGCTCCAGCGCCAACTGATCGACACTACCCAGATCGAGGACGGCGTTCTCCTCGAACTCTACAGCCACGGGCGCGATTTCATGATCGTGCTGGGGCGCAACGAGCTGATGAGCACGCGCATGCGCTTCTCCGAGGAGCAGCTCGCCGAGCTCACGCTGGCGAAGCTCGGCAAGAGCTCCCCGCGCATCCTGATCGGCGGCTATGGCATGGGCTTCACCTACCGCGCAGCCGCCGCGCGATTGGGCGAAAAGGCCCAGATCGTCATCGCCGAGATCAGCGAAACCATCGTCGAATGGGCGAGGGGGGCGATGGCCGACCTTACCGGCGAGAGTCTCGCTGACCCTCGGCTCGACCTCAGGATCTGCGATGTCGCCGCCCTTATCGACGACGCCAATGACGGCACTTGCGCAAAGTTCGACGCTATCCTGCTCGATGTCGACAATGGCCCCGACGGGCTCGTGCGCGACGCCAACAACCGGCTCTATTCGCGCACCGGCCTTGCCAAGGCGCGCGATGCGCTGAAGCCCGGCGGCATTCTTGCCGTGTGGTCGGCCGCGCCCGATCCGGCGTTCCGCAAGCGTCTCAAGGACACAGCGCTCGAGGTCGAGGAGCGCTCGATACGTTCGCGCCCGAACAACAAGGGCGCGCACCACACCATCTGGTTCGCTCAGAAGCCGTAGACGATCGTCATCCGGGTCAGCGTGTCGGTACCCACCGCGCCCGGCGGCGGGTTGCTGTCGTATTCCCACGCATAGGAGACGCGCGCCGAAAGCTTGCCGCTGATCTTCGCCTCAAGGCCGGTCACGAGGTCAATCGAGGTGTTGCGCGCATCGAGAATGGCGATGGCTGCGCCCCCCGCCTCGGCGACCGCATTGGTGCCTTGGGTGAGCTTCAGCCGGTCGGTCAGGTTCCAGGCGAAGTCGAGGCCGACGAGGGCGGCGATGCGGTTCTCCTCGCGCCCGTCGGTGAACTCGGTGGCGCGCCAGGCGGGCCCCGCCTTGACCGCGAGCTGGACCTTGTCGTTCTTGACCGCCTGCCAGCCGATCCCGCCGGACAGGGCATAGCGCGCCGCAAAGCCCTGGAAACGGTCGCGCTCGTATTGCCCCAAGGCATAAACGTAGAAATTGGGCGAGACGTCGAAGTTGGGCTCGTAGCGCAGCAGATACTGCTCGCGGTTGGTGACGCCGTTTGCGCGCTGGTAGTCGGCGCGCCCGGTGAGCTTGTGCCGCCACCGCTCGCCCTTGCGCTCGGCCGCGAGGCTGGCGGTAAGACCGCTGTTCGACGAGTTGCCGGTCGCGCTGAACCCGCCGAGCTCCGCCCGGCCCTTCCAGTTGTCGAAGACGCCCGCCTCGCGGATCTTCGCCTGCTTGGCTGCCTGCTCGGCGGCCTTGGCCTCGGCGAGCCGGGTCTCGAAGGCCTTGAGGATCGTGTCAAGCTCGGCTGCATCGTCCGGATTGGTGGCGCGCGCGATCTCGATCACCGTGCGCACCTTGCCCGCGTCACCCTTGGCGATTGCGGCATCGACCATCGCCCGCACCGGATCGGGCAGGGCTGCGGCGGCGGGCGGGGCAAACGCGAGGGCGAGACCCGCGGCCATGGCGGCGCGCAGCCAGGCGGCAGTCTTCACGTCAAGGTCCCCCTCAGGAGCGCGTGCCTAGCGGACCCGCGGACCGCCGAAAGGCAGCGGCGGGGGCGGACGGCGCACGCCGCGCGGCAGCTGCGCCTGATAGGCACGTCCGCAATGCTCGACGCAATAGGGAAAACCAGGGTTCACCGGTTCGCCGCAGAAGTGGAAATCGGGCTCGCCCGGATGGCCCATCGGCCAGCGGCACACCTTGTCCGACAGGTCGAGGAGGGTGGTCTTGCCGGCGATTTCGGGGCTGGGCTTGGCTGGCACAAGGCGGCGCGGCGGGGCGGGCGGGATCGGGGCCTGCTGGTCGCCGGGGCCCTGCCGCAGAAACCCGCCGGGACCGACCGAGACGATCTTGGGGAGGTTCTCCTGCGCCGTGGGCGCGGCCGGAGCCGAGCTACCGCCGTCGGCTGCGGGCTCGGCGCGCGGCGTCACCGGCGCGGCGGCGCGAACCGGCGCACGCTCGGGCGCCTCGGCACGTTCTGGGGCGTCCTCGGCCGGCTCGGGCACGGCGGCGCGCACGGGCGCCGCCGCTGGCTTCCTTGCGACAGGCGCAGCGGGCTTCTTCTTCTCGTTGGCCTTGACCGGGGAGGGGCGGGCCTTGAGGCCGAGGCGGTGCGCCTTGCCGATCACCGCGTTGCGGCTCACGCCGCCCAGCTCGGTGGCGATCTCGCTGGCAGTCGCGCCGCCTTCCCACATCTTCCTGAGCGTCGCGATGCGCTCGTCCGTCCAGCTCATAATCTCTACCTGTTCCTGTGCCCGGCGCCCTTGCGGGTGGCGAGTGCTTGTCAGCGGCCCGCCCGAGGCCTAGGCACCCTTGCCATGGCCGAAGACGTTTCCGTGCACGCGATGACCGATACCGCTCCCGTGACCGAATTGGCGGCGGATGACAAGGTCGGCGGTCGCGCCCGGTTTGCCCCGCGTGGGCGTCCGGTCATCACCGGGATCAATCGCGTGGGGCTGCTCGCGCTCTATATGAAGGAGGTGCGCCGGTTTCTCAAGGTCCAGACGCAGACGATCTGGGCTCCGGCCTTCACCACTCTCCTGTTTCTCGCCATCTTCACCGTCGCGCTGGGGCGCGAGGGGCGGCTGGTGCTGGGCGTGCCCTTCGTGACCTTTGTGGCGCCGGGCCTGATCATGATGGCGATGATGCAGAACGCTTTCGCCAATTCATCCTTCTCGCTGCTCTCGGGCAAGATGCAGGGGACGATCATCGACCTCCTGATGCCCCCGCTCTCGAGCGGCGAGCTGATGGCCGGGATTCTCGCGGCGGCGATCACCCGGGCGATCGGCGTCGGCCTCGCGGTGGCGCTTGCCATGCTGCTGTGGCCGGGCGTCTGGCTCGCGGTCGCGCACCCCTGGGCGGTCGTGTGGTTCGGGCTGATGGGGGCGCTGATGCTGGCGACCGTCGGCCTTGCAACCTCGATCTGGGCCGAGAAGTTCGATCACAACGCGGCCGTCACCAACTTCATCATCGCACCCCTGAGCCTGTTGTCGGGCACCTTCTACGTGATCGACAACCTTCACGGCATCTTCCAGACGATCAGCCGCGCGAACCCCTTCTTCTACGTGATCTCAGGGTTCCGCTACGGGTTCCTCGGCGGCAGCGACATCGGCGAGCGGAGTGACGTGCTCTCCGCCGCGGGCGGCCTCCTCGTGCTGAACGTGGTACTGGCGGCGGCGGTCTATGCGCTGCTGCGGAGCGGCTGGAAGCTCAAGAGCTGAGCGCGCCTGCGCCGCTGCCCCGGAGGCGTGCGTTGGCCGCGATCCCGCCGATCGCGGCGGCTGCGCCGGCAATGTCGCTCACCGGGCCGATCTTGAAGCTCTCGGTCTGCCGGTCCCCGTCGCTGTCGCGCCCGATGCGGACTGCGAGGTCCAGTGTTCCCGTGCCGCGTGCCTCCTCGCGCCGCTCGGCAAGGCCAATCCGGTCGGCGGGCACGGTCTTGATCGTGAGCGCGCGGCCGAGGCTCAGTTTGAGAACGCGCTTGTCGGTGACGACGTAGAGCACCCGCCCGCGCTCCCACAGCGGCACGAAGGGACGCGAGAGCATCCATCCGCCCACCGCGACGAAGGGCAGGCCGAACAGCGGGAAGGCCCAGGCGAACAGGCCGAGCCCGGTCTGCTCTGACGCGGCGACCGCCGTCGTCGCGATCCCCGTCCAGGCGAGCGAGAACAGGGTCCACGGGACAGCGAAGACGTAGATGCCGAACATGCGCGGCTCGATCCGGCCGAGCTGCCAGCCGTGCCACTGCACGACCTCGTCCGACCCGAGCTCGCGCTCGAGCGCCGCTCGCAGGCGTGCCATGTTCGCGTTGTCGTGCTCCGCAGCGTGATCGCTCATGCCCCGGGTCTAGCAGGGCAAGGTTGTCAATGCGTAAGCGAACGCCGCATCCGGTAGCGGCCGTCCTTGAAGCTCTCGAACAGCTGCCGGACGGTGGGATGATCGACCGGCCCGCCCTGCGGATCGGCGACGAGGTTGCCCTGGCTCACATAGGCGACGTAGGAGCTGTCATCGTTCTCGGCGAGCAGGTGGTAGAAGGGCTGCTCGCGGGCAGGGCGGATGTCTTCGGGAATCGACTCGTACCACTCCTCGCTGTTGGCGAAGACCGGGTCGACGTCGAAGACCACGCCGCGGAAGGCGAACAGGCGGTGACGGACCACATCGCCGATGCCGAACAGGGCACGGGTCTGGCGGGGCGCGACGATGGTGCGTCCGGCCTGGCTCGAGAAGAACTCAGCACGTTCCATGCCTGGCAATATGGA
Organism: Erythrobacter sp.; assembly: GCA_046076505.1. Taxonomy (GTDB): domain Bacteria; phylum Pseudomonadota; class Alphaproteobacteria; order Sphingomonadales; family Sphingomonadaceae; genus Erythrobacter. The sequence goes on from JBJTSG010000186.1 coordinate 4,766, forward strand.
CCCTCGCACCGCCAAAACAAGCGCGGGTCGCGGCAGGCAGCGAGATATGCCCGCATTTTGTCGCCCCGCGCCTCTTGGCAAGGCGGCAAGCTTAGGCTAACCGGCGCCCTCCCTGTCGCCTGCCGCCCTCGACCAGCGGCCCGCAAGACGTGCGACGGGCCTCGCGGAGAGGTGGCAGAGTGGTCGAATGCGCCGCACTCGAAATGCGGTTTACCGGCAACGGTAACGTGGGTTCGAATCCCACCCTCTCCGCCAGTCACGCTTCCGCAAGCGTCCAAAAACGGCTGTTTTCTTAGGCTTTTAGCCGTTTCGTGCTAGAGACCGTCC
>JBJTSG010000187.1:0-2900 GCA_046076505.1 Erythrobacter sp.
ACGTGGCGATGACCGGCGAGGTTACGCTGCGCGGCCGGGTGCTGGCGATCGGCGGATTGAAGGAGAAGCTGCTTGCCGCGCTGCGGGGCGGGATCTCGACCGTCCTCATCCCCGAAGAGAACGTCAAGGACCTCGCCGAAATCCCCGCCAATGCCAAGGAGGGGCTGGAGATCATTCCGGTCTCGCACGTGGACGAGGTACTCGCCCGCGCGCTGGTCGAGGCACCGGTCGCGATCGAGTGGACCGAAGCGGATGATCTCGCCAGCCAGCCGGCGGCGGCGACCACGGCGGCGAGCCTCGCTTCGGGCGAGGCACCGACCGCACACTGAGCATCATCAGCAGGACGCGCCTCCGGGGCGATTCGTCGCGAAGGCGCGTTCATTCCCCGCCCGAATTTTTGCCCAAATCGGGTCGTTAATCCCGTGCAGGCCTTCAATTCGTCGCGCATGGTGCGCTGGCGGCTGCCCGATCGACTGATTGCCTTTGACAGCTTTGGCAAAACCTCCTCAATGTGCCGGCTTTCGACATTCGCGATTCACCGATCCAGCGAAATCCTGACTCCAGGGGGTTGCCACATGAACAAGAACGACCTGATCAGCGCCGTTGCCGAGACCAGCGGTCTGTCCAAGAACGATGCCGCCAACGCAGTCGAAAGCGTGTTCGATGCCATCACCAAGGCGCTGTCCGGGGGGGACGAGGTGCGCCTGGTGGGCTTCGGCACCTTCTCGGTCGCCAAGCGCAAAGCCTCGACCGGGCGCAACCCGCGCACCGGCGAGCCGATGAAGATCAAGGCCTCCAACCAGCCCAAGTTCAAGGCGGGCAAGGGGTTGAAGGACTCGGTCAACTGACCGTCGGCTGACGACGCTTCACGGCAAAACGAAACCCCGTCGGCTTTGCGGCCGGCGGGGTTTTCTGTTGCCCGGGCGCGAGGTCAGCGCGCGGTGGTCGCGATCAATGCGGTCGGTGCCTGGGTGGTGCGCGGGCTGATCGTCCAGGTCAGCGTTTCGCCCGCAGGTCCGCCAGCAGGCCCCTCGTCGGTGTTGTTGGCGAGGATTCTCATGCCCGGCGCGGTGCGCACGGTGAAGGTCCCGCCAATCTGCGGAATGCCCTTTAGGGCCTCGGCTTCGGGATCGCCCTCGCTTGTGCGCGCGCCGAGAGCGGCGAGCCCGCCCATCGCGCCCATGCCGAGCATCGCACCCAGGCCTGTCGCATCGCCGCTCTGCGAGGCGGCGAAGGCCGGCGCGTTGATGCGCAACTGGCCGCCCTTCCGCAGAAACACCTGCACGAAGGGGTTGGTCTGCGGAAAGCCCTCGATCGCGGGGAAGCTGAAGTCGTGGCCCATCGTTCCGGTCACGCGGTAGCTCACGTCGAACACCCCGTCGCCCTTGTGGACCACGCGCTCCCAGCCCTTCTGGCGCTGTAGCAGCTTGACGAGCTCCTCGGCGGCCTTGGGATCGGAAGGGTCGATCCCGCCCATCACGGATGCGATCTGCTGGGCCTGCTTCTTGGCCTCGGCCGCGCGCTCTGCGGCGCCCGCTTCCCAGTCGGCGCGTTGCTTGGCGAGCTCCTCGGGGGTGCACTCGCGCTCCTCGAAGCTGTCATCATTGGTGCAAGGCTGGGGCTTGAAGGCCTGGTCGGCCGCCGCGCCCATCTGCGCGAGCTTAGAGAGGCCGAGGAAAAAAATCTCGCCGTCGTAGCGGAAGGTGAAGCTGTCCGGACCGGTCACGGCAAGCTCCGAGGTGAACTTGCCCGGCGTGATGAAGCACCCGGCAAGCGTGAGCGCGAGGCCCGCCAGGACCGCTGCGGCCCGGAAACGGATGTTGGCGAATGCAGACATGATCCAAGCCCCCTTGATACCCCCGCGAGGCCACCCCGAGACACCCCCGAGACCCCTTCGCCCCTGTCTTAGCCCCGCGTCGCCGCCGCATAAAGCGCAATTGCCGCAGCGTTCGAGACGTTGAGGCTCTCGATCGCCGAGGTGATCGGCAGCTTCGCCAGCACGTCGCAATGCGCGGCGATGTTGTGCCTGAGGCCTTCGCCCTCGGCGCCGAGCACGAGCGCGAGGGGGCCGGTCGGCATGATGTCGCCGAGCACCGCCTCGGCCTCGCCCGCTAGCCCGATCCGCCAGTAACCCGCCTCGGCAAGCTCCTCCAGGGCGCGGGCGAGGTTGACGACCCGCACCCAAGGCATTGATTCCAAAGCACCCGAGGCCGCCTTGGCGAGCACGCCGCCCTCGGGCGGGGCGTGCCGGTCCTGGGTGACGATCGCCGCCGCGCCGAAGGCGGCGGCCGAGCGCAGGATCGCGCCGACATTGTGCGGATCGGTGACCTGGTCGAGCACCACGATCGGGCGGTCGGCCTCGCCGAGCGCGACTTCGTCGAGGAACACGTCCTCGAGCGGCGCGCATTCCAGCACCAGCCCCTGATGCGGCGCGTCCTTGGCAACAAGCCGAGCAAGATCAGCGGCTTGCGCGTGCTCGAGGGGGAAGCCGGGGGGCAGCTCACCGTCGAGGCTGGCGATCCCCTCGGGCGTCGCCCAGAGCTTCCTGTGCTGGCGCTCGGGGTTCTTGAGCGCGGCCTCGACCGCGTGTCGGCCCCACAGGCGCACCTGCCCGCTCGATGCCCGGCCCGAGCCGCGTCCGCCCTTCATGCGCCCCGCGCGGCCCCGCAGCGCCCGCTTTCTCTTGCCTTCGTTCATGTTGGCTCCCGCCTGAGGCTTTCCAAAGCCGCCCCCTGCCAGCAGGGCCATTGACAGGCAAGCACCGCTTCGCCAAAGGGGCGCCTCTCGGCAGCGGGACCCCTTGCGGGAATCGCGCAATTCTGTGGGTTTCACGCCCGGAAAATGCCTCTGTGTGGACAGGTGGCCGAGTGGTTAAAGGCAGCAGACTGTAAATCTGCCCG
>JBJTSG010000188.1:0-2898 GCA_046076505.1 Erythrobacter sp.
TGCCCACCTGTAGGAACCTGTCGTTGGCGAGCGCCCTCTTGCCGGCCGCGTTCCTCCTCGGTCCTACATTGTAGGTTCCCGTCGCGAACCCTTCGCCGGGTCCCGAACCATTGCCCAAGATCGTCGGCCCTCAGCCGCGGACGCTCGCTGCAGAGCGGACCATGCCAGCCCTTCTGTTCCCTGCCGAGGGGCTGCCCACCGAAGAGAGCGAAGCCCCGGCTGTCGATCCGCACCCCATTCACGCCCCTGAGGAAGCATCGGCCCCCACCCCGGTGCGGGCTCCCGAGCGGCCGCGGCCTGTCGCGCCCACAGCGTTGCCTGGTTCCGTCGTGGTGGCGCGGCCCGCGCTGGAGGTTGAGCCGGAGGGTGTCGCAAAGACCCCAGCCGCACGCGCGATTGCGGATTTCCGTAGCGAGGACGCTGCGCCCCCGACCGCGCTGCCAATGCCGACCGTCCCGATCGTGCCCGCCATCGGGAGCGGTCCATACACTGCGCCTGCCCTTGCGGCGGAGCGAGAGGTGCCGCAGGTCGCCATCCTCGCCGCGCTGCCCGCGCCGACCTCTCTATCCCCGTCCGCGGAGGCTCTCGTGGCCACGCCGCCGGGCGAAGCCGTCCGCAGCATTGCACTTGTATCGTTCGCGCCCCGCTCGGCTCCCACAGGTCAGGACCCGGCAGTCACGCCCCTTCCGGCTCCCGACCGGACCGGCACTGCGATCGTCTCGGCACTCGCCGCCGGATTGTCCGCTTCGGCCGAGATAGTGGCGTCCCCGACCAAGGCGGTGGTCTCGCCCACGCAGGACACGGTCATGCCCCTGGCGCACGTGATCACCGGAAGCCTGGCGCGCCGCATGGGGGTAGACCTTCCGGTCGCGCGCGAGGGCGCACCTGATCCGGCCCGGCTCGCATCGCTTGCAGCAGCGCTTCCCGAAGTCACGACGGACAGCGGCAGCAATTCCTCCGGGCCCTCGCTCGGCTCGCCCGTGCCTGCGCCCGCCTCTGCCCAGGCTGCTCACCTGACCGTCGCAATCGAAAGCCCGACTCCCCCGGCGCAGCCCATGCCGACGCTTCCACTCGTGCGGTTCGACCCGCGCGTCGCATCCCCTGCTCCCGGTCCGCAGCAGCAATCGACCATCGACCAGGTCGGCGACCTGCGCGAGGCGCTGCGTTCCGCGCGGCCGGCGATGATGCTCAACCATGCCGAGTTCGGCGCGGTCTCGCTGCGGCTCGAGGCGGGCGGCGGCGGCGAGGGATGGCGCGCGGTGCTCGCAAGCCGCGACCCGGGCTTCGTCCCGGCCATCCAACACGCCCTTGCCGAGCGCGCGGTCGCTGCGCCCCCCGCAACGAGCCCGGACAGCGGCGCCCTCGCCGGCCAGGGCGGGGCGTTCCACAATGGCACCGGCGAGCACCGCTCAGGGTCTTCCCTGAGTGGCGGGCAAGGGACCTTGCAACCATACCTCGGGCAATCCGGTCCCCGTGACGGCGAGGCTGCGCCGGACCATCGCCGCCCCTCCACCGTCGCCGCCCTCGCGGCCCGAGTCGAGGTGGAGGAGAGCGGGTCCGCCGCGGCCGGACAGGCTTCGCCGAGCGGTGGCCTGTTCGCCTGACACGACACGCGCGGATGATGACCACAGGGAGCTGAGACGGTGGCCAAGGGCAAGGACAAGTCGGACGCGGCCGAAGGCGGCAAGTCGAAGGGCGGGGCGATCAAGCTCGCGCTCGGCGCGGTGCTGCTGCTCGGCCTCGGCGCTGGCGGGGCCTACGGCGCCTTCGCCATGGGCCTGATACCCGGCATGGAGACGAAGCATGAAGTCGACGAGCCGAAGCTCGTGCTGAAGACGGAGGCCGATCCGTATCCCTTCGCCGGGGCCACCAAGGAGAAAGACGCCGCTACACCCGTTTATGGCGAGGGCGGCAGCAAGTACCGCACGATCTACTACTCCTTCGGTGAGGGTTTCACCTCCAACCTTGCGGATACGGCGGGGCTCGTGCAGGTGGAGCTAGCGGTCTCCACCCGCCGTGATGGTCGGGTGCTGCAATGGGTGAAGACCCATGAACTCGCGATCCGCTCGGCGATCCTCGCCCAGCTCGCCGCCACCTCCGAAGCCGATGCGGTCAGCGTTGAGGGCAAGAAGCGCCTCGCCGCCCGCCTGACCAAGGCAATCAACGACGTGCTGGTCGAGAAGGAAGGCTTCGGCGGCATCGACGCGGTGCATTTCCGCGGATTCCTCGTCCAATGAGGATGAACCACGAATTCGCGTCGCTGCGCGCGGCGGCGGTGCATTGCCCCGAGCTGACCAGCCGTGGGCCCCGGCCGGAGGAGCGCGGGGCGCTCATGGCCGCCTGGCGCCGCGATCTGGCGCGGCTGCTCGCCGACGATCTCTCGGCGCTGCTTTCGGGCGATCGGCTCGACGTCACCATCGGCGAGCCCGAGAGCATGAGCGGGGCGGACGCATTGCGGCGCATCGGCCAGACCGCGGCGAACAGCCTGATCCGCGCCGGGGCGACCGGCGAGACCGCGCTGCTCAGTTTCGACTTCGCCACCGCGATCGCGCTCACCGACCGCAGCTTTGGCGGCGACGGGCGCAGCGGCGGCGGTGTGTCCGAGGCGCTCCCGCGCTCGGCGGCGCTGCTGGTCGAGGAAGCAGCGACGATGATTGCCGCCGCGATCACCCGCGCGAGCTACGGGGACATGCCGCCGCCCGCAGGCGGCGCCGGGAACGGCGGCGAGGTGATCGTGCGCAGCGAGAGCGCGGCGCGCCTGAAGCCTTTCGCGCAAGACGAGGAGGCGCTGTTCTTCGTCATCGAGATCGCCAACCGCCAGGGCTGCACCTGGCGTGCCGCGCTGGCCGTGGCGGCCGAGCGCATGATGCGGCTGCTCCCCGGCAGCGGCCGCCGTGC
>JBJTSG010000189.1:0-4251 GCA_046076505.1 Erythrobacter sp.
TAGCAAGATTATGGTGCAATGCGCAATGGTGCACAGCAACTCAGCGCACCCTGCCTATATTTTGAGCAGAGACTGCGGTTTCTACGGATGCAGGCCGGCCGATTCCGGAAGACCGCACATCAGGTTGAGGTTCTGGATCGCCGCCCCTGAAGCGCCCTTGCCGAGGTTGTCGAGCATAGCGACGAGCCGCGCCTGCCGACCGTCCGCCGAACCGAAGACATGGAGCGCCAGCCCGTCCCAAGCGGCGGCACCCTCGCGCAGCAGCAACTCGGTCGGTGCGGGCTCGATGGGAGCGACGCTTACGAGGTCGCTTTCTCCGTAGAAGGCAGCAAGCGCCGCGTGCAGCGCGGCAGCGGTCGGCTGGCCGGGAAGCGCGCCCAGCGGCAGCGGCACGTCGACCACCATGCCGCGATGGGCGTGGACGACGCTCGGCGAAAACACCGGCGCGTGAGCGAGGCCGGCGTAAGTCTGCATCTCGGGAATGTGCTTGTGGCCCAGATGAAGACCGTAGGCGCGAAAGGCGAGGTCGTTTTCTGCCTCGAAGCGGTCGATCAGCGCGTTACCGCCGCCCGAGTAGCCGCTCACCGCGTTGACGGCGTAGGGCCAGCCAGCCGGCAGCAGCCCCGCGCGCACCAGCGGCGCGACGAGTGCGAGGAAACCCGTGGGATAGCAACCCGGATTGCTCACGAATTGGGCAGAAGCGATGGCCTCGCGTCCGATCAGCTCGGGAAAACCATAGGTCCAGCCTTCGGCCACGCGGTGTGCGGAGGAGGCGTCGATCAGGCGCGTGCCTGAATCTTGGGCAAGCTTCACCGCCTCCTTGGCGGCCTCGTCGGGCAGGCACAGGATCGCGATGTCGGCAGCGTGCAGCGCATCACGCCGCGCGTTCTCGTCCTTGCGCTGAGCCTCGTCGAGGAAGATCAGCGCGAATTCGTCGCGGCCTTGCAGCCGCTCGCGGATCTCGAGCCCGGTGGTGCCCACCGCCCCGTCGATGAACAGGCGGATCGCCACCTTCCGGTCAGCCTGCGCTCGGAGCGAGTTCGCTCGCCCGGCACCAGCCCGAGGGCCCCTGCGGCCCGGGACAGCCCCAAACCCATTCGCCGGCGACGTCGAGCAGCTCGAAGCGGCTGCCCGCAGGAAGCGTCACGAAGACCTCTGCATCGGGGCGCGGGGTGAGCCTGAGGCTGGCTCCTGCGGCGCCGACAGTGTGAATATGCGGGATCACGTAATGCGCCGCGAGGTGGCTGCCGGCCAGCGCCATGTGCGCAAGGTCGCCGCGCAGGGGAAGGGTGCCGGGCACGGGCTTGTCGACTGGACCCTTAAGGCCCAGCACGCCCGACGGCACTGCATACTCCATTCCCTCGCGGCTCGCGCTCATCGTTCGTATGTCGCCTTCACTGCAGGCGCCGCGCGCTCTCTCCCCGTGGCGCGGCGTGGCAGGCCCGTTAGCGGCAAGCGGGGCGCGGGGCAAGCCGGGCGCCGTTCCTAGCTGGCGTAGCGGGCGCGGATCGCGTGCCAGGCGGCCCTGAGGCCGAGCCCCCGTCCACCGCGGGCGCGCCCCGGCTTGGGCGAGGGGGTCCAGGCAAAGGTGTCGAAGTGCACCCAGTCGATCCCTTCGCCGACGAAGCGGTCGAGGAACAGACCCGCGACGCTCGCCCCGGCAAAGGGCGTGGCCGAGCCGTTCGCCATGTCGGCGACGTCGGAGGCGAGGTATTCGCGATAGGTTTCGGGGAGCGGCAGGCGCCAGGCCGGATCGTCGTGCGCCTTGCCCGCGGCGAGAAACGCCTCGGCGGTCTCGTCGCGGCGGGCGAAGAGCGCGGGGAGGTCCGGCCCGAGCGCCACCCGCGCGGCGCCCGTGAGCGTGGCGAAGTCGACGATCAGGTCGGGCTCTTCCTCCGAAGCGCGGGTCAGCGCATCGCCGAGGATCAGGCGCCCCTCGGCATCGGTGTTGTCGATCTCGACGGTGAGGCCCTTGCGGCTGCGAAGGATGTCTCCGGGCCGGAAGGCACTGCCGGAGATGGCATTTTCCACTGCGGGAACAAGCAGATGCAGCCGCACCTTGAGCCGCGCCCCCATGACAAGGCCGGCAAGCGCGATCGCGTGGGCGGCGCCCCCCATGTCCTTCTTCATCAGCCGCATGCCGGCAGGCGGCTTGATGTCGAGCCCGCCGCTGTCGAAGCAGACGCCCTTGCCGACCACCGCCAGCACGGGGTCCGTGGGATCGCCCCAGGTCAGATGCATCAGCCGCGGCGCATGGTGGCGCGCCGCCGCGCGGCCGACGGCGTGAACCATCGGGTAGTCCTGCTCGAGAGCGTCGCCCCGGACCACTGTCAGCTCCGCCTTGTAGGCCTTGGCGAGGCGTTCGCATTCCGCCTCGAGAGCGGCGGGGCCCATGTCCTCGGGCGGTGCGTTGACGAGGTTGCGGACCAGAAGTTCCGCTTCCGCTTCAGCCACTTGCGCCTCGATCTGTGCGACCTGTGCGGTCAGCAGCACGCGCGCGCCGGCACTCTTGTCTTCGCTCTTGTAGCGGGTGAAGCGGTGCTGCGCCGTGATCCACCCGAACATCGCCGCCCCGGCCTCGGCGCCCACCAGACGGTACACCCCCTCGGGCAGCTCCTCCGCGAGCTTGGCGAGGCACCAGGCGGAGAGGCTTTCGGGGTTCGCGACGCCCGCCACGACGAACCAGGAATCGCCTTCCGGAACAATGGCATGAGAGTTTCCGCCGCCCTCGAACTTCTGCGCCGCCAGCGCCGCACGCTGGCCTGCCGCGAGGCCCTTGGCGAAGGCCTCGACGCTGTCCTTGTTGACGAGGTGGATGGCAATGGCGTCCTCGCCCCGGTCGGGGCGTATCAGTGCTTTGGCTTCGCTCATGCCTGTTCCATAATCGCGGCGATGCCGATGTCACCAGCGGATTCGGCCAAAGCACGAGGAGGGGTCATGTTTCATGTGAAACTTGCGAAAAGCGGGGGTGCAAGGGGGGTGTACTGGGGGGGTCGGAAGGGGTTGAGCGAGGGTAAGTCCGGGCAATTCGCGGGCTGGGCAGGGCAAAGTGCCGCGCGGGTTTTCGCCGCGCTCCTGATCGCTGCAGGCTCCGCTGCCACCAGCCTCGCAGCCGAGCCCGAAGCGCCGCCCCCGCCGGCCACGGTTCGCGTCCCGCAGAAGGTCGCCTTCACCGACAACGCCGCCAAGGGCGAGGCCAAGCGTGACTTCGCCTACACCTGGCCTGCCGAGGTTTCGGCCATCCCCGCCCTCGTCAAGCGGTTCACCGCCGAGCGCGAGAAGCTGCTCAAGGACCAGAAGGCCGACTGGCAGAGCGCGCTCAAGGAATTTGCCGGCGAGGACTGCGGCGGCTGCATGATGCGCGATTTCCAGAAGACCTGGGAAGTGGTCGCGGACCTGCCGCGCTACCTTTCGCTTTCGGCGAGCTTCTACGAATACTCGGGCGGCGCCCATGGGAACGGCGCCTATGACGCGCTCGTATGGGACCGCCGGGCCAAGGCCGCGATCGACCCCAAGGCGATGTTCGACGCGGCCGGCTTGCAGAAGGCGCTCGGCCCGGCATGGTGCGCGCAGCTCAAGACCGAGCGGCAGAAGCGCCTTGGCGAGAGCTATTCGGACGACGGCTTTTTCCCCTGTCCCGCCATCAAGGACCTCACGGTGCTGGTCGGCTCCTCGGACAAGCGGCGCTTCAACCGCATCGGCCTTCTCGCCGCGCCCTATGTCGCGGGCTCCTATGCCGAAGGCTCGTACGAGGTGACACTGCCGGTCACCCCGCAGGTGATCGCGGCGGTCAGACCTGCCTATCGGACGGCCTTCGCTGCGGCCAAGTAGCAATCCGCGTGCATCGTCGCTATATGGCGGCGATGCACGACTACCAACTCGTCGACGGCGATACGACCGTCTACCGCGACGGCTCCATCAAGCTGCACACGCCCGAGGGCTTCGAGGGGATGCGCAAGGCCGGACGCCTTGCCGCCGAGATCCTCGACGCCTGCGTGGAGCTGGTGAAGCCCGGCGTCACCACGGGCAGCATCGACGATGCGATCCGGGGCATGATGCTCGATGCGGGCGCGATCCCCGCGACGCTCGGCTACCGCGGCTATGCGCACTCCTCGTGCATCTCGATCAACCACGTGATCTGCCACGGCATTCCGGGCGACAAGGTGCTGAAGGACGGCGACATCCTCAACATCGACGTGACCCCGCTGGTTGACGGCTGGCACGGCGACACCAGCCGCATGTTCTACGCCG
>JBJTSG010000190.1:0-7513 GCA_046076505.1 Erythrobacter sp.
GCACGATCAATAGCCCCTTGCCTGATTGACGCGATGCAGCATTTCGCCCATTCCGAGCTCATCTTCCGCCGTCGATGCGAATCTTAGGTGGGCCGGCGAGCGGGAGAGCCCGATGCGCCCTTTTTGGGGGAGCAAAGGCGCCGAAGGAGCAACCGCCCCGGAAACTCTCAGGCCACCGGACCGCTCGGCTGGATGACACTCTGGAAAGCGTCCCGGATCGCTCCGGGGCCACCGAAGGGGAGGCGGGCCGCGCGTCAGCGGGTCTGCCGAAGCTCTCAGGTCACCCGACAGAGGGGGCAGTTTCAGGGCGGCGCGCGAGCGTCGCTGGACTGCCGTATTCTGCCCGGAAGGCCCGCGATGAGCGACCACGATACCGACGACCAGCTGGAAGAGATTGCGCTCGAAGCCCTGCCGCTCGATGCCTGGCACCGCGCGCGGGGCGCGCGGATGGTGCCGTTTGCGGGCTATGAGATGCCGATCCAGTATGAGGGGATCGTCGCCGAGCACAATTGGACCCGCGAGAGTGCGGGCCTGTTCGACGTCAGCCACATGGGGCAGTTGCTGCTCTCCGGCCCCGGGCTTGATGCGGCGGTCGAAGCCGTGCTGCCGATCGACCTTTCGACGCTCAAGCTCGGCCAGCAGCGCTATTCGCTGCTGCTCGACGAGAATGGCGGCGTGCTTGACGACCTGATGGTCTCGCGCTGGCCCGAGGCGCTCTATCTGGTGGTCAACGGCGCGACCAAGTGGGACGACATGGGCACCTTGCGCGAGGCCCTGCCCGACGACATCACCATGAATTACCTTGGCGAGCAGGCGCTGCTCGCGCTGCAAGGCCCCAAGGCGGTGGACGCGCTCGCCCGCCATGCGACCGGGGAATATCCCCTCACCGCGCTGACCTTCATGAAGTTCGGGCGGTTCCAGATCGCGGGCCATGACGTCACCATCGCGCGCGCTGGCTACACCGGCGAGGACGGGTTCGAAATCTCGCTCCCTGCCGAGGCCGCCGCGCAAGTCGCCGATCTGCTGTGCGGCGAGCCGGAGGTGAAGCCCATCGGCCTCGGCGCGCGGGATTCGCTGCGATTGGAAGCGGGCCTGCCGCTCTACGGCCACGACATGACGCCCGAGACCTCGCCGATCGAGGCGCAGCTGCTGTTCGGCATCAACAAGCGCCGCCGGACGGAAGGCGGCTTCCCCGGTGCGGATCGCATCATCCGCGAGATCAATGAGGGCACGGCCCGCAAGTGGGTCGGCCTCAAGCTCGACGGCCGCCTGCCCGCGCGCGAGGGGGCCGAGGTGTTCGTCGGGCCTGGGAAGGTCGGCACCGTCACCTCGGGCGGCTCCTCGCCCACGCTCCAGGTGCCGATCGCGATGGCCTATGTCGCGGGCGAACATGCCGCCACCGGAACGCCGCTCGAGGTGGAGGTGCGAGGCAAGCGCCTTGCCGCCACCGTCGTGCCCACACCTTTTGTCCCGCACCGCTACCACAGGGGGAACTGACCCATGCGTTACTACACCGATGAACACGAATGGATCGAAGTCGACGGCGACGTCGCGACCGTCGGCATCACCGACTATGCGCAAGGGCAATTGGGCGACATCGTGTTTGTCGAACTGCCCGAAGTCGGGGCGATGATCGAGCAGGGCAAGGACGCTGCCGTGGTCGAGAGCGTCAAGGCCGCGAGCGACGTCTACGCGCCCATCACCGGCGAGATCACCGAGGTGAACCCCGCGCTCGAGGAAGACCCCTCGCTCGTCAACACTGCGCCCGAGGACGGCGGCTGGTTCTTCAAGATGACGATCGCCGATCCGGGTGAGCTCGACAAGCTCATGGACGAGGACGGCTACAAGGCTTTCGTCGAGAGCCTGTGACCGGGGCGGCACGCCTCTTCGTCGCGACCCCGCTGTATGACGGGGCGCAGGCGGACTACCTGCGCAGCGTGATCGGCCTGGCCGGTGCGGCGGAGCGGGCGGGGATGGCGTGCAGCTTCGCCTGGCTCAGCAACAATGCCTATATCGACCGGGCGAGGAACGCGCTCGCCGCGGCCTTCCTCCAGTCGGACGCGACGCACCTCGTGTTCATCGACGGCGATATCGGCTTCGTGCCGGAGGAGCTCGTCGATCTGGTCACGCGGATGCAGGGCGACGCACGGCTCGACGTGGTCGGCGCGCCATACCCCAAGCGCCGGATCAACTGGGGCCTCGTCGCCGCGGCGGCCGCCAAGGGGCTCGGGGCCGACAATCCCGCGCAGCTCGAGCGCTGGTCGGGCGTCTTCGCCATCGACCTCGCCGATCCCTCCGGGCAGTTTCCGCTCGGCGAGCCGATCGAACTGACCCGCGCCGGGACGGGTCTGATGGTGATCCGCCGCGAGGTGATCGAAGAGCTTGCAGCGCGCTACCCGGAACTCGCCTACGTCCCCGACCAGCTCGACCGCGACAGCGGGCTCGTGGCCGAGCGCATCGTTGGCCTGTTCATGGGGCTGATCGAGCCCGACACCGGTCAGATCCTCGGCGACGACTACGCCTTCTGTCACCGCGCCCGCGCTGCGGGCTTCCGCATCTGGCTGGCCCCCTGGATGCGTACCACCCACACGGGTCCCGCGCGCTTTGCCGGGACCCTCGCCGACCTCGCTGCCCTTTCCGCAGCACCCGCCTGACCGCTTTCACCACCAGCCACGGACACCTCTCCCATGCGCTACCTTCCCCTTACCGACACCGACCGGCAGGCGATGCTGGCGAAAATCGGCGCCGCGAGCATCGACGACCTGTTCGTCGACGTGCCCGAGGTCGCCCGCCTCGACGGCCCGATCCGGGGCCTGCCGATGCATGCGAGCGAAATGGCGGTCGAACGCCACATGAAGGCGCTGGCGGCGAAGAACCTGGCGGCGGGCGATGTGCCCTTCTTCCTCGGCGCCGGGGCCTACCGCCACCACGTGCCGGCGAGCGTCGACACCATCATCCAGCGCGGCGAGTTCCTGACCGCCTACACGCCCTACCAGCCGGAAATCGCGCAGGGCACGCTACAGATGCTGTTCGAGTTCCAGACGCAGGTGGCGCGGCTTTATGGTTGCGCGGTGGCGAACGCTTCGCTCTATGACGGCTCGACCGCGTGCTGGGAGGCGGTGGCGATGGCGACCCGCGTCACCAAGAGGAAGCGCGCGGTGCTCTCGGGCGCGCTCCACCCGCATTATGCGCAGGTGGTGAAGACCATGGCGCACTTCACCGGCGACGAGATCGCCGACGCGCTCCCCGCGATCACCGCCGAGCCGGACCTTGAGGGTCTTGTCGCGCGGATCGACGAGGACACCGCCTGCATCGTCGTCCAGTACCCCGACATCCTCGGCCGGGTCTATGACCTCACCCCCGTTGCCGAGGCCGCCCACGCCAAGGGCGCGTTGCTGGTCGTCGTCAACACCGAACCCGTGGCTCTCGGCGCGATCAAGTCGCCGGGCGAGATGGGCGCAGACATCGTGGTGGGCGAGGGCCAGTCGCTCGGCGTCGGGCTCCAGTTCGGCGGCCCCTACCTCGGCCTCTTCGCGGTGCGCGATCCCAAGCACGTGCGCCAGATGCCGGGCCGGCTGTGCGGCGAGACCACCGATGCCGAGGGCAAGCGCGCCTTCGTGCTCACCCTCTCGACCCGCGAGCAGCACATCCGCCGCGAAAAGGCGACGAGCAACATCTGCACCAATTCCGGCCTGTGTGCGCTCGCCTTCACCGTGCACATGACGCTGCTCGGCGAACGCGGCCTGCGCGAGCTGGCCGCCGAGAACCACCGCCTCGCCTGCATTGCCGCCGATCGCCTTGCCAAGGTGCCGGGGGTCGAGGTGCTCAACACCGCCTTCTTCAACGAGTTCACGCTGATGCTCGGCGGCAAGCCCGCGCGCGCCATCGTCCGCGATCTCGCCGACAAGGGCGTGCTCGGCGGCGTCTCGCTCGGCCGCCTCTACCCTGGCGTCGAAGTGCTCGAACACGCGCTGCTCGTCGCCGTCACCGAGACCACCACCGAGGAGGACATCGAGCGCCTCGCCACAGAGCTGGAAGCCGCGATCAAGGAGACCGTGTGATGAACGCCCCCAACAAGAGCGGCTGGAAGCCCGAGATGACCGTGGACACCGACGGGATGCACAACGGCCCCGCCACCACCACCGGCAACCGCGCACTGATGCTGGAAGAGCCGCTGCTGTTCGAGATCGGCCGCGCCGACGTGACGGGCATGGACCTGCCCGCCGTTGACGCCGAGGCGCCCAACCGCCTCGGCGGTCTCGCCCGCAGCGAGCCGATCGGTCTCGTCGGCCTGACCGAGCCCGAGACGGTGCGCCACTACACCCGCCTCAGCCGCCAGAACTACGGCATCGACCTCGGCTTCTTCCCGCTCGGGTCGTGCACCATGAAGCACAACCCGCGCCTCAACGAGAAGGTGGCGCGGCTGCCGGGCTTTGCCGACATTCACCCGCTCGCGCCCCAGAACGCGGTGCAGGGCGCGCTCGAGGTGATCCACCAGCTGGGTGGCTGGCTGTGCACGCTCACGGGCATGCCCGCCGTCGCAATGAGCCCCAAGGCGGGTGCCCACGGTGAGCTGTGCGGCATCCTCGCGATCCGCGCCGCGCACGAGGCCCGCGGCGATGCACGCGAAGTCGTCCTGGTGCCCGAGAGCGCCCACGGCACCAACCCCGCCACCGCCGCCTTCGCAGGCTACCGGGTGGAGGATATTCCCGCGACGCCCGAAGGCCGCGTCGATGTCGCCGCGCTGAAGGCCCGCCTCGGGCCGGACGTTGCGGGGGTGATGATCACCAACCCCAACACCTGCGGATTGTTCGAGAAGGACTTCCGCGAAATCGCCGATGCGGTCCACGCGGCGGGCGGCTACGTCTATTGCGACGGCGCGAACTTCAACGCCATCGTCGGCAAGGTGCGGCCGGGCGACCTTGGCGTCGATGCGATGCACATCAACCTCCACAAGACCTTCTCGACGCCCCACGGCGGCGGCGGGCCGGGTTCGGGGCCCGTGGTGCTGTCCGAAGCCCTCGCGCCTTTTGCCCCGCTGCCCTTCATCCGGCAGGACGCCGAGGGTAGCTTCTACCTTGTCGAGGAAGAGAACCGCGAGGAGCGGGGGCCTTCGTTTGGCCGCATGACCGCCTTCCACGGGCAGATGGGGATGTTCACCCGCGCGCTGACCTACATCCTCAGCCACGGGGCCGACGGCCTCAAGCAGGTCGCCGAGGACGCGGTGCTCAACGCCAACTACATCCTGCGCTCGATGGAGGACATCCTCCATGCCCCCTTCGGTGCCAGCGGGCCGTGCATGCATGAAGCCCTGTTTGGCGACAAGGACTTCACCAACGGCCTCTCGACGCTTGATGTCGCCAAGGGCCTGATCGACGAGGGCTATCACCCGATGACGGTCTACTTCCCGCTGGTGGTCCACGGCGCGATGCTGGTCGAGCCGACCGAGACCGAGAGCAAGGCGGCGATCGACCAGTTCATCACCGCCTTCCGCGCGGTCGTGACGCGGGCGCTGGAAGGGGACGAGGCGCTCAAGGCCGCGCCCTACTACTCGCCCCGCCGCCGCCTCGACGAGACCGGCGCAGCGCGCAAGCCCAAGCTCGCCTACGAGGGGTAATCAAGGACACCGTTCGTCCCGAGCTTGTCGAAGGACTGCCGTTCTCTTCCGGATTCAGTGCAAATCCGATGCAGGACGGCCCCTTCGGCTGGCTGACAAGCCAACCGCTCAGAACAGGCTTCGACAGGCTCAGGGCGAACGGACTTCTTCTTTCTCCGCGGCGCGCTCCTCCTCTCCCTCCTCATCCTCGACCACAATCCGGATCTGGCCGAGGTTCAGGACAGCGATGTAGAAGCCGATCACCGCGAGGCTGCTCGAGCCGAGCAGCGCAAAGGCTGCGCCCTTCGCCCCGTTCCAGTTGATCGCCGCATCGAGCAGCACCAGCGCGAGTCCCGTCGGCAAGGCGCGCACGAGAAAGGCGATGTGCGCCTTGCCCGCCGAGACGAGCAGGCTTTCGAGGCTCGCGCCCACCAGTTCGACCGCGCCGGCGATCGCGAGGATCACCATCGCCCAGTAGAACACCGCAAACTGAGGCCCGGCGATCAGCGTCAGCCCGAGCCGCCCGAACAGGAGCGCGCTCACCACCGCGAGGACCCCGCCGACCGCGGCGATGTTCGCCATGCGCCGGGCGATGGCGAGCGCATTGTCCTTGGAGTGCGCAAGCTCGGGGAAGATCGCCTTGGAGAGGGTCTGCGCGAGGCTGACCAGTGCCTGCCCGAGCTGGCTCGCCACCCGGAAGCCCCCGGCGAGCGCGGCCCCGCCGAACGTTCCGACGAGCAGGATGATGACCTGCTTGCCCGCCACCGACAGGCTTCCCGACAGGTTGGTCGCGACGACGAAGCGCCATGCCCCCTCGTGGCGCCGCGGGATGGCCTTGAGGTCCACTGCGGCAAGGCTCACCGGCTGCACGCGCAGCGCGACAAGCCACAGGGCGAGCGCCACCGCCACCTCGGCCGCAGCGAAGGCGAGCACGAAGCCGGTGACGCTCGGCATGTAGAGCCAGGCGAGCACCGCGCCGGTCGCGCGTACCACCGGCTGCACCGCCTCGGCGGCGGTGGCGCTGGCGTAGCGGAAATGGAGCCGCAGGATGCCTGTCGGCGTCGTGCGGATCGCCGCGAGCGAGACCGCGACATAGGCAAAGGCGAGGCCGAGCAATTCGCGCGGTACCTCCAGCCAGCACGGCGCGGTGAGAATCACGCCGCCAGCGATGACGAGGCCGAGCGCCACGGAGATCATGTCGAGCGCGACCGCGAAGCCCGTCGCCTCGCGAGCCCGCGCCTCGTCGACGCTGCCGCCGTCGCCCGCCGCACCCCATTTGACGATGAACTGCCAGGTCTGGAAGTTGGCGATGCCGGTGATCGCCTGACCGAGCGCGACGATTAGCGCGAAGTGGCCGAAGCCGACCGTGCCGAGCGTCCGGGCGGCGATCGCGAGGTAGACGAGGCTGAGGACGGCGTTGACGCCGCGGCCGCCGAGCAGCCAGCCGAGATTGGTGAAGACCCGCTTCATGACGCTTTCGAGGAACGCGGCCCGGATTGGCCCGGGGGGCGCGAGGGGGAGGTCATGCGCGCGCCCTTAGCGGCAAAGCGCCGACTTGGCAAAAAGCGTGTGGCGCGGCGAGGCTCGGCCCGCCGCAGCCGGCTTTCAGGCCGGGCAGCGCTTGAGCTTGAGGATCGGCGTCCCTGGCCTGCCGTCGTCGTGGCGCACGGTGAGCCGCTCGCCCGCGCCGCTACCGACCAGGGCGAGAGTGAGGGTCGCGGTCCATTGCTCGCCCTCGCCTTCCATGGCCATCGTCACCGCCGCCGAACCATCGCCCGGCTCGGCGACCTTGTTCACGTCGCCGTGGCTCTCGTAGAAGCCGACCTCGCGCGGGCCCACCTCGAGCCTGAGGTCGGAGGCCGGGTTGCAGGTGCCGGTCTCGGCATCCCACACGCCGTGGAACCGCGCCGGGATCAC
>JBJTSG010000191.1:0-5501 GCA_046076505.1 Erythrobacter sp.
ACCCGCCCGAACCAGATGGTGCGCGAGGAATTGTATGTCAAGCTCGCCGCGCTGGTGGCCTTCGTGCTCGCCCTGAAACGCGGCGACCGCCC
This sequence comes from Erythrobacter sp., assembly GCA_046076505.1. GTDB lineage: Bacteria > Pseudomonadota > Alphaproteobacteria > Sphingomonadales > Sphingomonadaceae > Erythrobacter. The sequence goes on from JBJTSG010000191.1 coordinate 93, forward strand.
ACGCCGCCCGGTAGTGGAGGTGCCCGAGGCCCTGCGCTTCGACGGCGACGGGCGGGCGGAGCGCTGATCCTCCCCGGCACGGGGAGGATGCATTTGCACCTTAAACTCCCCGCCAATCCACCGTCCTGACTGGCATGACCACGACCTCCGGCTCTTCGATCATTTCGGCGCTCGGCGCGGGCAGCGGCGTTGATTTCACCAAGCTGGCGGCGGACATCTCCGCCGCCAGCTTTGCCGTTCAGCGCGACACGGTCAGCGCGCGCAAGACCGCGCTGGAGGCGCAGATTTCCGCCGCCGGGCAGCTGCGCGGGTCGCTCACCGAGCTCGCCAGCGCGCTGGGCGATCGGATCCGCAATGGCGATCTGGCCCCGCGCGGCACGCTCGGCAACAGCGCCGTCGCCGCTGTCACCGTGCCCGCGGGCAGCGCCCCGCGCGGCAGTTTCTCGCTGGAGGTGACGCAGCTGGCCAGCGCGCAGACTCTGCTCAGCCGCCCCTTCGCCAGCGGCACCGCCACGGTCGGGGCGGGCACGCTGAGCCTGCGCTTCGGCACGGTCAGCGGTGCCAGCTTCACGCCCGACACCGCCCGCGCCGCGATCGACATTGCCGTGACCGAGACCGACACCCTGACGACGCTCGCCACCAAGATCACGCAGGCCAGCGGCGGCGCGGTGCAGGCCTATGTCGCCACCGGCACCAATGGCGCGCAGCTCGTGATGAAGGGGCAGGACGGCGCGGCCAATGGCTTCGTGCTCGAAGCGACCAGCTCGGCCGATCCGCTGCCCACGACCATCGAAGCGGGCGATCTGCGCTATCTCGGCTGGAGCCCGGCCGGCGGCGCGCCGCAAAACGCCGCGCGCAATGCCGTCTTCGCGCTCGACGGGGTGGCGATGACCAGCCCGACCAACCGCGTGACGGGCCTGCCGGGGGGCTTCGGCCTGACCCTGACCGGCACCAATCCGGGCGCGGCGACCACGCTGACCTTTGCCAATAACGGCGCCGCCGTGTCGAGCGTGATGAGCGATCTGGTGGCGGCGCTGAATGATATCGTCGGGCAGCTCAATACGCTGGCCGCGCCGGTCGGGGGGCGCTTGGCAATGATCCGGGCGCGCGCGAATTGCGCCGCGATCTGGCGCAGCTGGCGGGGCAGGTGATCGTCCCCGGTGCGACCGGGAATGCGCCGCGCACGCTGGGTGATCTCGGGCTGGCGCTGAACCGCGACGGGACGTTCCGGCTCGACACCACGCGGCTGAACCGCACGCTGGAGACCGCGCCCGATGCCGCCGCGGCGATGTTCACCACCGGGGCGACCGGGGTGTTCGCGGCGGTCGACCGGCTGGCGCGCGAAACCGGTCTTGCCGCCGATCCCGGCTCGCTCGGCGGGAGCGTACGGCGGTTCCAGACGCAGCTCGAACGCAGCGACGAGCGCCTTGCGCGGATCGGCGAACAGCAGGACGCCCTGCGCGAGCGGCTGACCCGCGAATTCACCGCCTCGGAACGCCGGGTGGCGGCCTCGCAGGCGACGCTGACCTTCATCCGCCAGCAAGTCGACATCTGGTCGGCCCCGAACCGCTAAGCGAGGCCTTGCGCAATGCAGATGCTGAACCGCAACCCCGCCGCCGCCTATCGCCGGGTCGCGCTTGAGGCCCGGATCGAGGCTTCGGACAGCGCCGATTTGACGCGGATATGTCTTGAGGAAGCGCGTTTTGCGCTGGCGCAGGCGCGTGGTGCCATCGTGCGCGGGTCGTCAGCGGGTCGTGAGCCGCTGATGCGCGCGCAGACGATCCTGCTGTGGCTCGCCCGCTCGGTCGCCCCGGAGCACCCGCTGGGGGCGAGCCTCAAGGCGTTCTATGGCGGGTTGGCAGGGCAGGTGGGCGCGCAAATCCAACAGGGGGATGTTCGGGGGATTGACGAAATCAGTAAGGATATCAGTGATGTGCTGGAGGCGGCGGGGTAGCCGCGGCCAATGTTTCACGTGAAACATTGGGGGAACGGGGCTATTTCCCGATAAATTCCCCGATAATCCGGGCGGCGTCTGCCGGGTCCTGGAACGGGTGGAAGTGGGTCATATCCTGGCGGTAGAGGTCGGTCCCCTGCGGCAGGATATTGGCAAGCTCAGGCCAGGTCGGGGAGCTCTTGAAATCGTTGAGCGTGGTGTGCTGCGCCCGCACCACCAGCACCGGGATGGTGACGCGCCTGGCCGCCTCCAGAATCGCCCCGTTGCTGCGGCTTGAGGCATAGACGCTGGCCTCGACCTCCGGGGCGCAGGCGAGGTCCAGACCCTCTCCCGATGACGCGGGGACAAGGCCGTGGCGGCAGTAATCCTCGAACACCTTGGGGTCGAACAGGTCATAGGGGTCGCGGCTGGCGAAGCGTTCGATCATCGCTTCGGCGCTGGCGAAGTCGCGCTTGCGGCGGATCGCCGGGTGGGGGTTGTCGGCGGTGTAGAGCGGTGTGCCGGGGGCGTAGAATTCGGGGGCGAGGATCACGGGGTCGAACAGCACGAGGCGGGCGAAGGCCTCCGGATGATCGGCGGCGACCTGAAGCAGGGTGTGTGCGCCCATCGAATGGCCGATGCCGACCGCACCCGTCACCCCCGCCTGGTCGAGCACGCTCGCCACGTCGCGCGCCATCACCCGCCAGTCGTCGATCGGCCCGCCGTGGGTCAGGCCGTGCCCGCGCAGGTCGAGCGCCCATGCCGGGTGCGCCGGCAGTCGCTCGACGATCGCGTCCCACACCCGCCCGTGAAACCCGGTTGCATGGGCAAAGATCAGCGGGACGGCGCCGTCCGGGCCCGCCCAGTGGTGCGCGGCAAGCTCGGTGCCTTCGACGGGAAAGAAGCGGGTTTGGGGCGCGGGGCGAGGGGCTGTCATGGCGGCGAGGAACCCCTTTCCGGCTGCCAAGTCAATCGCGCGCTTTTGTGAGGGGCGCTACTCGGCTGGGGCGGGAGCGGCGGCCTCGTCCTCGTCCTCATCCTCCCCGCGGTTGCGGATGAAGCGCAGCGCCTCGGCGATGCGGTCGGGGGCGATGAGGTTGAGAATGCCCAGATAGAGCGGCACGCCCAGCCCCACGCAGACCACCAGCGCCGCCAGCGGCATGAGGCCGCCGGGCAGCATGTCGAGCACCAGCCGCACCAGCGCCGCCATTACCACCGCGGCGGCGAGCGGCGGGGCGAGGGCGCGGCCGAGACCGTCGAGCCTGAGGCCAATGATCCCGCCCGACAGAATGACCGTGGCGGCGGTCAGCACCATCATCCCGCCAACCCAGCCCCAGGCGAAACCCTCGAGCCCCCAGTGCGAGCCGATGAAGAAGGCCCCGGTCATCACCACCGACCCGATCATCGTGATCCGGAGCGCCGCGAGCGGCACCCCGCGCGCGTTGGTGGCCGGCGCGAAGAGGATCTGCAGCGTCATCATCGCCATCGACAGGCAGAAGATCGGCAGCAAGGGCACGATCTCGTGCCACTGCTCGCCCAGCACCACCGGCACCAGCGCCGGCGCGACCGCGGCCATTCCGGCATAGGCGGGCAGCGCCACCAGCATCACGAGCCGGATCGTCGCGAGCAGCGCCGCCGCGCCGCCGCCGCCTTCGAGGCTCGCCTGCTGGCGCGAATAGGCGGCGAAGGCGACCTCGTTGATCGGCGGCACGAACTTGGCCGCGAGCAGCTGGGCAAGGAACAGCCCGGTGGTGTAGACCCCGAGCTCGTGCGGATCGAGCACCCGGCCAGCGATCATCACGTCGGACTGGCTCTGGACGAACCAGAACAGCTGGGTCGCGGTCATCACCCCGCCGAAGCCGGCGATGTGGCCGGCGCCGTCGAAGCGGAAGGAGGGGCGGATCGGCGCGCGCGCCGCCCGGGTCATGCCGATCGCTTCGGTGACGTACATGGCGAGCGGGGCGTAGACCAGCGTCCACACCCCCCAGCCGCTCTCCGCGCCGTAGAGCGCCGTCGCGGCCCCGACGATCGCCGAGACGAGCTTGACCTGCGCGGTGCGGCGGAAATCCATCCGGCGCGAGAGGATCGCGTAAGGCAGGGCGCAGAACGGGACGGTGAGGTAGATCAGCGACTGCATCCGCAACAGGTCAGCGACCAGCGGCTGGCCGAACCACAGTGCGACCAGCGGGGCGGTGAGGAACTGGACCAGCGCCAGCCCGCAATTGAGCAGCACCAGCATGCCCAGCGTCTGGCGCAGCCGCTCCTCGCTGACCTCGGGCTCGCGGATCAGCGCGCTCGCGAGGCCCCAGCCGTTCATCGTGGCAAGCAGCGTCAGCATGACCTGCGCCATCGCGAAGAGGCCGTAGTCCTGCGGGGCGAGCAGGCGAATCACGATCAGGGTCGAGGCCCAGGAGACGATCTGCGTGCCGATCTGGCTGCCCGAACGCCAGATCACCGCCGTGCGCACCTGCGCGGCGAAGGACCGGCGGGTGGCGGTATCGGTCTGGGGTTCGTCAGCCATGCGCGGGCGTCCCCGCGGTGGAGAAGGGCGGGCCCCACATCCGCTCCATCAGGCGCGCGGCGGCGGGGTGGCGCACGAACAGCAGGTCGACGAGCCTGTAGCCCTCGACCGCGCCCATCTCGCGCTTGTAGCCGCTGTCGCCTGCTCCCATGTCGAGGACCTGCTGCCCGTCGGCGATGGAATCGGCAAGGGTGCGATAGTTGGCGAGCTTGCCAATTTCATAGCTGGCGAGCCCGGCGACGTAGCTTCCCGCGATACCGTACCGTATCGGGCCATCGTCGCAGTCGAAAGTGAACGCGGCCGCGCGGCCATCGACCCTGAGGATGGTGGTGCTGAGCACTTGCGCAAGCAGGGGATCGGTAAGCGCCGCCTGCCACTGGGCGCGCTGCGCGGGAGTCATGAACTTCGCGCCCCGGCCGTCGGTTTCGGTGGCGATCCAGCTCGACGCCTCGATGCGGCCGAGCTCCTCGAGCACGCCTTCACTCCAGCCGCTGCCGCGCACGTGCTGCCAGGTCGCCGTCCCGAGGCGTTCGAGGCGGCGTTCCATGCGGCGCAGGCGCTTGGCGGTGGAGGCGCGCGGCCAGCCGGCGGCGCGCAGCGCGGCGCAGTCGATCACCCAGGCGGTTCCGGCGGGGCGAGAAAGCACCTGCCAGCCGGCGAGCCGGGCGGCCTCGGCGAGGATGAGGGTCCCGCGGTCGTCGGCGCGGGCGGGTCCAAGGCGCCAGGCAGGGCCAAGATGCCGCGCCGCAGGGCCCTCCCATGCTCGCGCCAGTTCGAGGGGGTCGCAGTCGGCGGCGAGCGGCACGGCGCGCATCGGCCAGTAGGGGCCGGGCACCTTGCGCGCCCCGGCGATGGCGGGGCCGAAGGGTATGGTGGGAATGGCAGCGATCGGCGCATCGCCGCGGCGCACCACCAGCGTGCGGGCGCCGGCGCAGCTTGCGGGGCCGTACCACGC
>JBJTSG010000192.1:0-2505 GCA_046076505.1 Erythrobacter sp.
GGGTGGGGAGGCGGGGCGGGTGGTTTGACGCGCATGGCAAGTTGCCATGCGCCCGGCAAAAGCTTCGCCTGTGAAAATGGCGAGGCTGCCGTGGCGGCACCCTGCTGTATTCTCCCGCCGAAGGAGAGGCCCATGTCGACCATCCCGCGCGTATCCTCCGCCATTCCGGGAGAGCCGCCGCATTTCGGATCGGTGCTCGCCCATCAGCCGGCCATCGCGCAGAGCTTCTTCGCGCTCTACGGCCGGTTCTGGCAATCCGAGGTGCTCTCCGCGCGGATCAAGGAGGTCGCGCGGATGCGGAATGCCCGCGTCACCGAATGCGGGTTCTGCCGCAACGTGCGCTTCGACAAAGCGGTGGCGCAGGGCCTCGGCGAAGAGGTGGTGGACGACATCACCGACGGATACGAGACGAGCGCGAAGCTCACCGAGGCCGAGAAGGCGGCGCTGAAGTTCACCGATGCGCTGATCCACGATCCCGAGCTGCTGAACGGCGACGCCCGCGCGGCCTTGCAGCGGCATCTCACCCCGGCGCAGATCGCCGAGCTCGGCCTCGGGGTGACGCTGTTCCTCGCGCTCGCGAAGGCGCTGATCACGATGGGGCTGGAGCCCGAGCAGATGGACCGCACCGTCCTGCCCACCCCCGCCGTGCTGGAGCCCGCGGAATGAGCGCCGTCTGCGCCGCACTCGCCGCCGATCCGGTGCTGGCCAGCCACTACGCCGATTTCCGCGCGAAGTCCGAAGGCGCGCTCGCGCCCGAGCTTGTGGCGCTGGTCCGCCAGACGATCGAGGCCGTCCATGGCGTGGGTCCGGCTCCCGCCGACAGCGACCTCGACGAGGGCACCCGCATCTGCCTCGCCTATGCGCGGCGCATCCCCTTCGAGCACACCGCGATTCAAGATGCGGAGGCGGCCGCGGTGGTGTCGCATCTCGGCGAGCCGGGCTTCGTCGCATTCTCCGTCGTCGCCGCGCTCGCCGACGCCGAGTGCCGCGCTGCGCTCGTGGGCCTGCCGGAGCTGGCGCGCGCCTGACGCTTGTCGTGCGGGCGTGTTTGCGCCAGACCTCGGGCCAGAGACCTCGCAGCCTGAAGGAAGACTCCATGCGCCCCCTCGCCCGCGCGATTCTCGTCGCCAGCACCCTCGCGCTCGTCGGCTGCGCGGGCGCGGGCGGGGAGCCCAAGCCGAACAAGCGCCAGATGGCGATGATCGACCGCGCGCTCTCCCGCGCGCCGGGGGCGGCGCAGCCGAGCACCATCGTCGCCGCCGAACTCGCCTTCAGCCGCGCCGCGCGCGAGAGGGGGCAGTGGACCGCCTTCCGCGAATTCGCCGCGCCGGGCGCCCAGCTTCACGGCGATGACGGGCCGTTCCTGCTCGAACGCTGGATCGCCGCGCAGGTCGATCCCCCGGAGGCGGTCCAGTGGTCGCCGCGGGTGGTGGTGATGAGCTGCGACGGGGCGACCGCGGTGAGCAAGGGCCGCTTCCGCAACCCCGACGGCACCGTCGGCAGCTTCGTCACCGTCTGGGAACGGCAGGCTTCGGGCGACTACCGTTACACCTTCGATGTCGGGGGCGAGGACAACCCGCAGCCGCCGCCCAAGCAGCGCGCCGAGGAGGGCGACATCATCGTCACCGCGATCGACGCGGTGCAGGGCCTCATCGCCTCCTGCCCGCGCCCCGCTGCGCCCGTCCCGCCGCCCCCGGCGCTGCCGGTCGGCACGGACGGCGAGGAAGGCGCGACCCTTTCGCGCGACGGCACCTTGCGCTGGCGCTGGCAGCACCGCGCCGACGGCACGCGCTTCATCGCCGCCGATTATTTCTACGAGGGCCGCTGGACCACGCCCGTCGAACAAAGCCTTGCCCCCGCCCCCAAATGATGTGAGGGCGCGGGCACAATGGCCCTGACCGAGACCTTCCTCTCCGCCTTCGTCACCCTGTTCGTGGTGATCGACCCGCCCGGGTGCGCGCCGATCTATGCCGGGCTGACCAAGGGCGCCTCGCGCGTGCAGGCGCGCAGCATGGCCCTGCGCGCGACCGCCATCGCGGGGGCGATCCTGCTGGTCTTCGCGCTGTTCGGCGAGGACCTGCTCAATGCCCTCCACATCGAGCTCGATTCCTTTCGCATCGCCGGCGGGCTGATGCTGTTCTTCATCGCCTTCGACATGGTCTTCGAGAAGCGCACCCAGCGCCGCGAGGAGCGCGCCGAGAAGGTCGCCCAGAGCCCCGAGATCGAGGACGTGTCGGTCTTCCCGATGGCGATGCCGATGCTCGCCGGCCCCGGCGCGATCGCGGCCGTGATGCTGCTGATGAACGAGGCACGCGGCCTGGAGCAATCGCTGACCGTGATCGGCGCGCTCGCCGCGGTGCTGGCGATCACCGCGGCGGCGCTGGTCGCGGCAGGTCCCCTGATCCGGCTGGCGGGCGACAAGGTCGAGGCGGTCATCACCCGCCTGCTCGGCGTCCTGCTCGCCGCGCTCGCTGCGGTGCTGGCGATCACCGCGGCGGCGCTGGT
>JBJTSG010000193.1:0-2646 GCA_046076505.1 Erythrobacter sp.
ATCGCCTCGGTCGGCGCGGTGCCGCTTGCCGCGGGAACGGTGCTATGGCTCGTGGCGCAAGGCCTTCACATCTGGCAGGCGGGCATCCCCGCCGGCGTCTGGAAGTGGCTGGTCTAGCGCCTACTCCCCTTTGAACACCGCTGCGCGCTTCTCGATCAGCGCCGCGACGCCCTCGGCATGGTCGGCGGTGGTGTGCATCATCGCCTGGGTGTTGGCGGCGAGTTCGAGCGCGGTGTCGTAGCTCGTCTGCTGGCCCTGCCGCAGCAGGTTCTTGGTGTGCCTCAGCGAATGCGGGGGCAGCTGCGCGATCCGTCCGGCGAGCGCGCGCGCCTCGTCCATCAGCGCCTCCGGGGCGACCACGCGGCTGACGAGGCCCCAGTCCTTGGCGGTCGCGGCATCGATCACGTCCCCGGTGTAAAACAGCTCCGCCGCCCGGCTCATGCCGATCACCCGCGGCAGGATCCAGGTGCCGCCGTCGCCGGGAATGATCCCGAGCTTGAGGAAGGTGACGCCGAACTTCGCGCTCTCGGAAGCGATGCGGATGTCGGCGAGGCAGGCGACGTCGCACCCGAGCCCGATCGCCGGGCCGTTGACGGCGGCGATCACCGGCACGCGCAGGCCATAGAGCGCGCGCAGCATCAGGTGGATGTTGTCGCGATAGCCGTCGGAGATCGCCGGGGTGGTGCCGCCGAAGGTGCCGGTCTTGTCCCGCATCGCCTTGATGTCGCCGCCCGCGCTGAACGCGCGGCCCGCGCCGGTGAGGATCACGACCCGGCATTCCATGTCGCGGTTGATGGCATTGGCGACGCGCACGAACTCGTCCCCGTCACCGGGCGCGCCCAGGGGATTCATGGTCTCCGCCCGGTCCAGCGTGAGGATCGTGACGGGGCCTTCGCGGGTCACTTGAATCAGGGACATGGCAGCGTCACACCTCGTTCATGGATTATTGTGTTTCGCGTATAGATAGAGGCTGGGAAAGGGCAAGATTCGCCCTTTTGCAGACGTGGTCTGGCCGCCTCTCGGCGCTGGAGAAGGGACCGGAATGCCTGGGTTGGTCTTGCTTGCGACGTCCCCCGGTCTGCTGAGTGCGGCACTCGCGGTGACACCCCTGACCGCCGCGCCGCCGCCGCAGGTCGTGCCGATCGCGTGGAGCCTCGCCGAGGTGCAGCAGGCGCCGCCCGCGCAAGGAGCACCGCCTCCGCCACCGCCGTCCGATGTCGCGCCTGCCGATAACCAGCCGGTCGGTGAGATCGTCGTCCAGGGTGAGTATGGCCCCCCGAAGAGCGATCCTGCCGAGGCGATCAACGAAGTCAGCTACGAGGCCGCCGCGGCGATCGACCGGCTGGTGGTCGAGCCGGTCGCTTATGCCTATCGCGATGTCCTGCCGGAGCCGATCCGCGACGGTCTGGGCAATGTCGTCCGCAACCTCGGCGAGCCGAGCAACGCGCTCAACTTCCTGCTGCAGGGCAAGGTCGGCAAGGCCTTCGAGACGCTCGGGCGGCTGGCGATCAATTCGACGCTCGGGATCGGCGGGCTCATCGACGTGGCGGCGCGGCCCGCCTTCGGCCTCCCCTATCGCAAGAACGGCTTCGCCAACACGCTCGGCTATTATGGCGTCGGGCCCGGACCCTACCTGTTCGTTCCGATCACCGGCCCGACGACGGTGCGCGACCAGATCGGCGTGACGCTCGACCAGGCGCTGCTGCCCCTGATCTTCGGCAGCCCGTTCAACCGGCCCGCCTACGGGATTTTCTACTTCGCGGTGAACGGCCTCGATTCGCGCCTGCGCGACGATGACGACCTCGCGGCGATCAAGGCCTCGCCCGATCCGTATCGCGCGCGGCGCGAGAGCTACCTTGCCAAGCGCCGCCGCGAGATCGCGGAGCTGAAGGGCGAGCCGCTTCCCGAACCCTACGTGATCCCGGGCAGCATTCCCCTGCCCGGGCAGGAAGCGCCCGGGGTGGAGGGTCTGAAGCGCGGACCCGGGGCTGGCGACAAGGGGCGCTAGGCCCGCACTTCCTCGGTCTCGATGGCCGCGCTGTTGTGCTTCAGTGCCTTCAGCACCGCCGCGACGATGTGCGGGGCGTTGAGGCCGGCCTCATCGTACTGCTTCATCGGGTCGTCATGGTCGATGAAGGTGTCGGGCAGGCGCAGCGTGCGCACCTTCAGGCCCACGTCGGTCAGGCCCTCGTCGCTGGCGAAGGTCAGCACGTGCGCGCCGAGCCCGCCGATGGCGCCTTCCTCGACGGTGATGACCACCTCGTGGGTGCGCATCAATCGGGCAATCAGCTCCTCGTCGAGGGGCTTGGCAAAGCGCAGGTCGGCGACGGTGGTCGAGAGCCCCTTCGCCTCGAGCGTGTCGGCGGCCTTGAGCGCCTCGGCAAGCCGGGCGCCGAGCGAGAGGATCGCGATCTTGGTGCCTTCGCGGATGATGCGGCCCTTGCCGATCGCGAGCTTCTGCGGAACCTCGGGGAGCGGCACCCCGACGCCGTTGCCGCGCGGGTAGCGGAAGGCGATCGGGCCTTCGTCGTACTCGGCGGCGGTGTAGGTCATGTGGACCAGCTCCGCCTCGTCGGCGGCGGCCATGACGAGCATGTTGGGCAGGGTCGCGAGATAGGTGACGTCAAAGCTCCCCGCATGGGTCGC
>JBJTSG010000194.1:0-3027 GCA_046076505.1 Erythrobacter sp.
CCACGATATGCCCGCGCACCATCTCGAGGAGGATGCCCGAGAGCTTGCCGCCGTCCAGCAGCACGTCGTTGGGCCATTTCAGGCCGAGCGAGCCGGCCTCGCCAATTACCGCCGCCGCGGCATCCCTCACCGCGAGCGCGGCGACGAAGCTCAGCGAGGCGGGCGGCGGACCGACGTCACCGGCTTGGGGCGCGACCTGCACCACGGTCGAGCCCATGAAGTTGCCCGCCCCGTCGAACCATTCACGCCCCTGCCGTCCGCGCCCGGCGGTCTGGCGGCGGGCGACCAGCCAGCGCCCTTCCGCCCACCCCTCGCCGCTGCGAAGCGCCGCGGCGAGGTCGGCGTTGGTCGAGCCGGTCTCTTCGACGAGGGTGATCAAACCGCGAGGAACAGCGAGGCCGCAGCCTTGTCGGCCAATGCCGTCAGCGAGGGCGTGATGAGGTATCCCAGCGGCGAGACGATCAGCGCGGTGAGGCATAGGAGCACCCAGTGCGCAGGCCCGCTCTTGCCGGTGACCACGCCCGCAGGCTCGTCGAAGAACATCACCTTGACGAACTTGATGTAGTAGAACGCCCCGATCACGCTCGCCGCGATGGCGATCGCGCCGAAGGCGACAAGACCCGCCTCGATGGTCGCCTGGAACACCACGAACTTGCTGTAGAAGCCGAGCAGCGGCGGAATGCCGGCAAGGCTGAACATGAAGATCAGCAGCGCCCAGGCAATCGCCGGACGGGTGACCGACAGGCCCTTGATGTCTGCAAAGGTTTCGAAAAGCTGCCCTTCCTCACCCCGCAGCATGAGGAGCGCGGCAAAGCTGCCGATGCTCATCGCAACGTAGATGAACAGGTAGACCAGCATCGCCGAAGCGCCGTCGGCATTTGCCACGGCAAGGCCCAGAAGGATGAAGCCGATATTGTTGATCGAGGAATAGGCCAGCAGACGCTTCAGGTTCTCCTGCCCGATCGCCCCCAGCGCGCCGAAGATGATCGAGGCCAGCGCCATGAACATCACGATCTGCTGCCAGGCGGCGACCTGCGCGCCGAACACTTCGAAGACGACCCGTGCGGTCAGGCCCACGGCGGCGACCTTGGGCGCGGTCGAGAAGAAGGCGGTGACGGGCGTCGGTGCGCCCTCGTAGACGTCGGGGGTCCACATGTGGAAGGGGACGGCGCTGATCTTGAAGGCAAGGCCGGAGAGGACGAAGATCACCCCGAACAGCGCGCCATAGCCCATCGTGCCGGTAAGCCCGGCCCGCACCGCTTCGAAGGAGGTGCCGCCGGTGAAGCCGTAGAGCAGGCTCGCGCCGTAAAGCAGGATGCCGGAGGCAAGCGCGCCGAGCACGAAGTACTTGAGCCCCGCCTCGCCCGAACGCGTGTCGCGACGCAGGATCGCGGCGAGCACGTAGGAGGTGAGGCTGGTCAGCTCGAGCCCGAGGTAGAGGCTCATGAAGTCGTTGGCCGAGACCATCAGGCCCATGCCGACGCTCGAGAACAGGATCAGCACCGGGTACTCGGCACGCATCCCCCGCTCGGTGCCCGCGGCGGGGCTCGCGAAGAAGGCAGGGGCGATCATCAGCGCGGCGATTGCGGCGAGGTAGATCAGCGCCTTTGCGAAGAGCGCGAAGCCGTCGACCTTGAGGAGCCCGCCGAAGGCGAGGGTCGCCGGGCCGTCGGTGCCCAAGTGGAGCCCCGGCACGATCAGGATGCCGGCGGCGAACAGCGCGGCAGCGGCGGCGATGGCGATCTGGCGTGCGGCCTTGTCACCACCCCAGGCCGCCACGAGCAGCAACACTAGGCCCGCCCCGCTCAGGACGAGTTCCGGCAGGACGAGGGCGAAGGAAGGAGCGAAGTCCATCAGTGCGCGCCCTCCCCGGCGGCAGGTTCGTGGTGGTGAAGCGCGTTGGCGGCCTCGGGGCGCGGCGTGCCGGGCGCAAGGCGGGCGTCACCGGCGGGCGCGGCGGTGGCAAGGCGCGCATCCAGTGCCGCGATGTCCGCGCGCATCGGGGCAAGGAAGCTTTCGGGATAGACCCCCATCCACAGCACCGCCGCGGCGATGGGAGCCATCATGATCCACTCGCGCGCCGAGATGTCGGGCATGGCGGCAGCGTCTGCATTGGCCTGCCCGCCAAACGCCACGCGGCGATAGAGGTAGAGCATGTAAGCCGCGCCGAGGATGATGCCGGTGGTCGAGACCAGCGCGACCGTGCTCGAGGTCTGGTAGATGCCCGCGAGCGACAGGAACTCGCCCACGAAGCCGCTGGTCCCCGGAAGGCCGATGCTCGCCATGGTGAACAGCAGGAAGAACAGCGCGTAATAGGGCATGTTGATCGCAAGGCCGCCGTAGCGCGCGATCTCGCGGGTGTGGAGGCGGTCATAGATCACGCCCACGCACAGGAACAGCGCGCCCGAGACGAGGCCGTGGCTGAGCATGACGATCATCGCGCCCTCGAGCCCCTGCACGTTGAAGGCGAACAGACCCACCGTCACGATCGCCATGTGCGCGACCGAGGAATAGGCGATCAGCTTCTTCATGTCGGCCTGCACCAGCGCGACCAGAGAGGTGTAGACCACCGCCACCATCGACAGCGCGAAGACGAGCCATGCGAACTGCGCGGAAGCCTCGGGGAACATCGGCAGGCTGAAGCGGATGAAGCCGTAGCCGCCCAGCTTCAGCAGCACGCCTGCAAGGATGACAGATCCAGCGGTCGGCGCCTGCACGTGCGCGTCGGGCAGCCAGGTGTGGAGCGGCCACATCGGCACCTTCACCGCAAAGCTCGCAAAGAAGGCCAGCCACAGCCAGGTCTGCGCTTGCGGCGTGAAGCCGTATTGCATCAACGTCGGGATGTCGGAGGTGCCGGCCTCGGCGACCATCCAGAACATCGCAATCAGCATCAGCACCGAGCCGAGCAGCGTGTAGAGGAAGAACTTGTAGCTCGCGTAGATGCGGTTGTCCCCGCCCCACACCCCGATGATCAGGTACATCGGGATGAGGCCTGCCTCGAAGAAGACGTAGAACAGGAACAGGTCC
>JBJTSG010000195.1:0-16026 GCA_046076505.1 Erythrobacter sp.
GATAGGGTTACCCACGCCGGTCGCGGCCGAATAGAAGATCTTGTCCTGCTCGGCGACGCCCACGGTCATCGCGTTGACCAGGATGTTGCCGTCATAGGCGGGGTGGAAGTTGGTCTCGCCCGCGAAGGTCGGGACGCCCACGCAGTTGTCGTAGCCGCCGATCCCCGCAACTACGCCTTGCACGAGGTGCTTCATCTTGGGGTGATCGGGGCGCCCGAAGCGCAGCGCATTGGCGTTGGCGATGGGCCGCGCGCCCATGGTGAAGACATCGCGCAGGATGCCGCCCACGCCCGTCGCGGCCCATTGGTAGGGCTCGATATAGGCGGGGTGGTTGTGGCTCTCCATCTTGAAGATTGCCGCCTGACCGTCGCCGATGTCGATCACGCCCGCGTTCTCACCGGGGCCGCAGATCACCCAGGGTGCCTCGGTGGGCAGCTTCTTCAAGTGGATGCGCGAGGATTTGTAGCTGCAATGCTCCGACCACATCACCGAGAAGATGCCGAGCTCGACGAGGTTCGGTTCGCGGCCGAGGGCGGTGAGCACGCGCTCGTATTCCTCGGGGGACAGGCCGTGGCTCTCGACGATCTCGGGGGTGATGGCGCTCATGGAGGGTCTCCTTGGCGAGGCCCCCTAGATCATGGGGCTCCCGAGGCCAAGCCGCCGCGTTTCCTGAACCAGCGATTCTCCCCGACCCAAGCGGCGATGCCGGTGAGGACGGCGAAGGCGGATAGCGCCTGGAGGTAGAGAAATGCGCCTGCCTCGGACGGCGCGGGGCCGAACCAGTTCATGGTCTGGAACAGCAGCATGGTGCCGATCAGCACCAGCGGCGGCCCGGCCGGACCGCGGGTACGACGCAGGAAGAGCGCGAAGGCGCCGAGCGTCAGGCCGAGTTCGAGCGGGATCGCAGCCCACGGCCAGTCCCACAGCCCGAGCCCGAGCTTGGGAGGCGTGCCGTCGATCGTGAGGTCCTCGACATGCACCACCCAGTCGAGCAGCCAGTGCGAGAGCGTCACGAGGCCCGCCAGCACACCGAGCCGCACGTCGCGCCGCCAAACAGCAAGCATGGCCGCGAAGGCCGCAGCGATGATCGCCGTACCGATCAGCGAGTGGGTGTAGGGCATGTCGTAGAGGTCATAGGGCACCATGACGCTCGCCGCAGGGTCGACGCGCATGTGCTCGGCGCCCACAAGAGCCAGGGAAAAGAACCCCCAGTCGGCGAGCTGGGCCGCGACGAACATCGTCGCGAGCCGCGGCCGCTCCGGGCTCGCCGCGGCGGCCGCGAAGGCGGGGGCGAAGTGACCGATGAACATGTGCCCCCCGCCCCCCGCCTGTGCCTAGGCCGAGGCCGGGGCGAAGCGCAGCAACGCCCAGGTGGCGATCGCGCTCGCCGCGCCGGTGACGAAGGCGCCCCACAGGATGTCGAGCACGCTCACCTGCGTCGCCCAGACCTTCATCACCGCCTGGCTGGTGAGGTCGAAGGTCGCATAGCACAGCGCGCCCAGCAGGATGCCGTTGAGCATCGCCGCCTGAACCGTCCCCGCCTCGAGGCCGGGGCGGATCGCGAACCAGCAGATCCCGGCGATGTAGATGAGGTAGAAGGCCACCGCCGCGCCGACATTGAAGTTCTCGGCCATGATCTCGCCGATCACCGGTTTGTAGAGATTGACCGAGGCCCAGCGCAGCCACACCGCATCGAGCGCAAGGAAGGACACGGCGGCGACGCCGTAGGCGATGATCCACTTCAACATTGTGAGGCTATCCCTGTGTTCCTGAACCCGCCCGTCGCCGTCAGCCTTGACCGCGCCAGCGCGCGCCGTCAATGCTGGCGCGCATGGACGAGGGCACCCCGGATATCGCCGGCATGAGCTTCGAGCAGGCCTTGGCCGCACTCGAGGCGATCGTGCAGCAGCTCGAGCGCGGCGACGTCCCGCTTGACCAGTCGATCACGCTCTACGAACGCGGCGAAGCGCTGCGCGCAGCCTGCCAGCAGCGGCTCGATGCGGCGCAGGCAAGGATCGAGCGGATCGTCACGGCTGCCGACGGGCGGGCGACCGGCACGCGGCCCTTCGATACGGAAGGCTAGGGCGATGTTGATGGAAACGGGGGGCAGCGTGCTGAACGAGGCGATCAAGCGTGTCCAATCGGAAATCGATTCGCTGTTCGATGCGCTGTTGCCGGTCCCGGACGACACCTCCGCTCGGCTCATCGAGGCGATGCGCTATGCCGCAATCGGCGGCGGCAAGCGGGTGCGCCCGCTGCTCGTTTGCAGCACCGCGAGCCTGTTCGGTGTCGCCCGCGACGCGGCGCTGCGCGCGGGCGCGGCGATCGAGGCGATCCACGTCTATTCGCTCATCCACGACGATCTGCCGTGCATGGACAATGACGACCTCCGGCACGGCAAGCCGACACTCCACAAAGCCTATGACGAGGCGACCGCGGTTCTCGCGGGCGACGCGCTCCACGCGCTCGCCTTCGAAATCCTCGCCGACGACGCGACGAGCGAGGACCCCTTCACCCGCAGCGAGCTGATCCTGACCTTGGGTCAGGCCTCGGGCATGAACGGCATGGCCGGCGGGCAGATGATGGACATGGTCGCCGACGAGGAGGGGGTGGTCTACGACCTCCACGCCGTTACCCGGCTCCAGCAGCTGAAGACCGGTGCGCTGCTCGCCGCCGCGGTCGAGATGGGGGCGATCCTCGGCAAGGTGCCGCCACAGGGCCGCGCGCATCTCAGGGCCTATGCCCGCGACATCGGGCTCGCCTTCCAGATCGCCGACGACCTCCTCGACGTCGAGGGCGACATCGAGAAGGCGGGCAAGGCGCTGCGCAAGGACAGCGAACAAGGCAAGCAGACCTTCGTCACCCTGCTCGGCGTCGAGCGGGCCCGCGAACAGGCCCGCGCGCTGGTGGACCAGGCGGTGCTGCGCCTCGCCTCCTATGGCGCGGAGGCCGACATCCTGCGCGCGCTCGCCCGCTTCATCGTCGAGCGCGACCGCTGAGCGCGCCGCTCCAGCAAGGGACACAGCCATGACACGCCGCGTCGGGATCTACCCGGGGACCTTCGACCCCATCACCCTCGGCCATGCCGACATCATCCGCCGCGGCTCGAGCCTCGTCGATCACCTCATCATCGGCGTCACCACCAACATCGCCAAGAGCCCGATGTTCACCGATGCCGAGCGCATCGCGATGGTCGAGCGCGAGGTTGCGCACCTCGGGCTCGGCAACGTCGAGGTGGTCGGCTTCAACGCGCTGCTCGTCGACTTCGCCGACGCCCAGGGCGCCTCGGTGGTGATCCGCGGTATCCGCGGCGTGACCGACTTTGAGTACGAATACCAGCTCACCGGCATGAACCGGCAGCTGAACGACAAGGTCGAGACGATCTTCCTCATGGCTGACGTCAGCCTCCAGCCGATCGCGAGCCGGCTCGTGAAGGAAATCGCGCTCTACGGCGGCGACATCCACAAGTTCGTGAGCCCTGCGGTGTGCGATGACGTCGTTGCGCGGGTGCGCCAGCAGGGGCTGAAGGGCGGGGGCTGACCGCCTTATGCCGTGGCCACCGCGGTGCCCGATCATTCATTGCAGTGTCAGCCGGGCAGGGCTACACGCGCCTCACCAATCCGGATGACACCATGACCAAGCTGAAGATCGCCTCTGCCCTCGCTGCCGTTTGCGCCCTGACCGCGCCGCACGCGGCTTACGCGCAGAAGAAGGGCGAAGCCCCGCCCGTCGCCTTCGGCGAGGATGCGCCCAAGAAGGGCAAGAAGTCGATGGCGCCGGTCGCGCCGGCGCGCGTCTATGCGCCGATCAATTACGACGCATCGGTCGAGCCCGAGAATGTCTGGGTGCTCGACCTGTCGAACGGCCAGCGCGTCAAGATCCGCCTGATGCCCGATTGGGCGCCCGAGCACGTCAAGCGCATCAAGGAGCTGACCGAGGCTGGCTTCTACAACGGCGTCGTCTTCCACCGCGTTATCGACGGCTTCATGGCGCAGGGCGGCGATCCGACCGGGACCGGGCAGGGCGGGAGCGAGCTTCCCGATCTCAAGGCCGAGTTCAATCCCATGCCGCACGTGCGCGGCACGCTGTCGATGGCCCGCGCCGCGTCCGAGGACAGCGCCAACAGCCAGTTCTTCATCGTCTTCTATCCGCGCTTCAGCCTCGACAAGAAGTACACCAATTTCGGCCGGGTAATCGAGAACATGGAGGCCGTCGACGCCATCCAGCGCGGCGAGCCGCCGCAGAACCCCACCTACATCCTCCAGGCCTCGCTCGGCAGCGACAACAAGCCGCAGATGATGCCGGCCGCGCCCAAAGAAGCGCCTATCACCGCCGACGCCCTGAACGCGCCGATTCCGCCGAGCAAGTAAGCCCCTATCCGGCACGGCGTCTTCCCGCTAGGGGCGCCGGCCATGAAAGTGGATCTGTTCGATTTCGAGCTGCCGCAAGAGCGCATCGCGCTCAGGCCCGTGCGTCCGCGCGATGCGGCGCGGATGCTGGTCGTGCGGGGCCAGGACGCGCCCTTCGAGGATCGCGGCGTGCGCGACCTGCCCCAGCTTCTCTCGCCCGGCGACGTGCTGGTTTTCAACGACACCCGCGTCATCCCCGCCCAATTGGAGGGCCGCCGCGCCGACGGCGAGGCGAGGATCGGCGCCACCCTGCACAAGCGCATCGACCTCAGGCGCTGGCAGGCCTTCCTCAAGAACGCCAAGCGGGTGAAGGAAGGCGACCAGCTGATCTTCGGCGGCGGCGTTACTGCGATCGCAGAGGCGCGCCATGCAGACGGTTCGCTGACCCTGTTCTTCGAGGGCGAGGAGCCGGTCGAGGTGCTGCTCGACCGCGCCGGCACCATGCCGCTTCCGCCCTATATCGCCAGCAAGCGCGCGATCGATGCAGCCGACCTCGAGGACTACCAGACGATGTTCGCCCGCGAGGAGGGCGCGGTCGCGGCACCCACCGCATCTCTGCACTTCACGCAGAGGCTCGTCGACGCGATCGACGCCGCCGGGATTGGGCGGTCGATGCTGACGCTCCATGTCGGGGCGGGGACCTTCCTTCCCGTGAAGGCCGACGACACCGACGACCACCAGATGCACGCCGAGTTCGGGCGCATTTCTCAAGAAACCGCCGACCAACTCAACGCCGCGCGCGCCAAGGGCGGCAGGATCATCGCGGTCGGCACCACCTCGCTGCGCCTTCTCGAAAGCGCGGTGGACGAGAAAGGCGTGATCCAGCCATTCGCCGGCGACACCGACATCTTCATCACACCGGGCTACAAGCTCAAGGCGGTCGACGGCCTCATGACCAACTTCCACCTGCCCAAGTCGACTCTCATGATGCTGGTGAGCGCGCTGATGGGCCGCGAGCGGATGCTCGCCGCCTACGAGCACGCCATCGCCAACGAGTACCGGTTCTACTCCTATGGTGACTCCTCGCTGCTGCTGCCCTAATCGGTAGCAATGCACGAACCCATTCTGTCGATCCGCGGGCTCACCAAGACCTACGCTGCAAGGGGGGGTGGGGGCGGCACCCGCGCGCTCGATTCGGTGGATCTCGATGTGCGCGCCGGCGAGATTTTCGCGCTGCTTGGCCCCAATGGCGCGGGCAAGACCACGCTGATCGGCGCGGTGTGCGGGCTGGTGCGACCCACCGGCGGAACGATCACCGCCTTCGGCCACGACCTCGCGCGCGACTGGCGCAGGGCGCGCGCGCGGATCGGCCTCGTGCCTCAGGAGCTCGCCACCGACATGTTCGAAACGGTGTGGCGCGCGGTTGCTTATTCGCAAGGCCTGTTCGGCAAGACCTCCGACCCGGCACGGCTCGAGGAAATCCTCAGGAGCCTGTCGCTGTGGGACAAGAAGGACGCGCAGATCCGAGCCCTCAGCGGCGGGATGAAGCGCCGGGTGCTGATCGCCAAGGCGCTCGCGCACGAGCCCGAGCTCCTGTTCCTCGACGAGCCCACCGCCGGGGTCGACGTGGAACTGCGCAAGGGCATGTGGGAGCAGATCGCGGCCCTCAAGCAGCGCGGCGTTACCATCATCCTCACCACCCACTACATCGAGGAGGCCGAGGAAATGGCCGACCGGGTCGGCATCATCCAGCGCGGGCGCATCCTGATGGTCGATGAGAAGCGCGCGATGATGGAGCGCCTTGGCACCACCGAGGCGGTGATCGACCTCGCCGCGCCGCTTGGCGAGCTGCCCGAGGCGCTCGCCGCCTTCCCGGTCGAACTTGCCGAGGGCGGCACCCGCCTCGTCTATCGCGGGGGCAACGGGCAGGGCAGGGGCAGGGCAGAGGTGGCCGAACTGGCCCAGGCGCTGACCCGTGCCGGGATCGGCTTCACCAGCCTCGACATCCACGACAGCTCGCTCGAGGAGATCTTCGTCGGCCTGCTCGGCAAAGAGCGGCAGGGGGAGACCGCCTGATGCAGTTCTCTGCTCGCAGCGCTCTTGCCATCTACCGCCGCGAGATGGCCCGCGCCTTTCGCACCGCCTTCCAGTCGATCCTCTCCCCGGTGCTGACCACCTCGCTCTATTTCGTGGTGTTCGGCTCGGTGATCGGCGCGCGCATGGAGCCGGTCGGCGGGGTGCCCTACGGCGCCTTCATCATCCCCGGCCTCCTGATGCTGACCCTGCTCGGCGAGACCACCAGCAATGCGAGCTTCGGCATCTACATGCCGCGCTTCACGGGCACGATCTACGAGCTGCTTTCGGCACCCGTGGGGGTTGCCGAGACGCTCACCGGCTTTGTCGGCGCGGCGGCCACCAAGGGGCTGATACTCGCCGCGATCATCCTCACCACCGCCACGTTCTTCGTCGACTACCACATCGCCCACCCGCTGCTGGCGGCGACCTACATCATCCTGGTGGCGGCGAGCTTCGCGCTGTTCGGCTTCATCCTCGGCATCTGGGCCGACAGCTTCGAGAAGCTGGGGGTGATCCCGGTGCTGATCCTCACCCCGCTGACCTTCCTCGGCGGGACCTTCTACTCGATCCGCGACCTGCCCGCGCCGTGGGACCAGATCGCGCTTGCCAACCCGATCGCATTTCTGGTGAGCGGGCTGCGCTACAGCTTCTACGGAGTGTCGGACGTCCCGATCACCGTGTCGCTCGGCCTGACGCTCGGCTTCCTTACCGTCTGCGTGATCATCATCGCGGTGATTTTCCGCAACGGATGGCGGCTGAGGGAGTAATTCATGTTGGCAACCATCTTCCATTCATCCGACATGAAGCACTGCAAGGAAGACATAAACGAAAAGTCCTAGCTTCGTTAATTACGCAGCAAAGCGGCGGGGCGCACCCGCGGTCCGACGTCGCACCCCCTGCGGCGGATCGGAAAAGGACACAGGATCAATGAAGAAGCTCGTCTTCGCCACGCTCGTCGCGGCCACCGCCGTCGCGCTCCCTGCCGCCGCCCAGGCCCAGAGCACCGCGAACAGCACCAAGCCGGAGATCACCGTCGGCGCACAGGTCGGCCGTCACAACCTCGGCATCGACCTCGGCGATCTCGATGCCGACAACGGCGAGTTCGACCAGCTCAACGTCAAGGACACCGGCACGATCTACGGCGGCTTCGTCGCGGCCGACTTCCCGGTCGGGGAAAACCTGTTCGCCGGCATCGAAGGCAACGCTAACCTCGGCAGCGGCCCGATCGAAGCCGAGTATGGCGTTTCGGCCCGCCTCGGCTTCCGCACCAACGGGGGCGCCAAGATCTACGCCCGCGGCGGGTACCAGTGGGTCGATCTCGACGTCGAGAACCTGACCGGCGTGAGCGAGGACTTCCTCGATGACAACAACATCGACACGCCTGACGTGGGCGGCGACTACCTCGTCGGCGCTGGCGTCGAAGTGCCGTTGAGCAATGTCGTGCTGCGCGCCAACGTCGACACCATCGCGTTCGACACGCTGCGCGGCACTGTGGGCGTCGGCATCAAGTTCTGACGCCATCGAGGACACCGGAGGGCCGTGACATCGGTCCTCCGGGATCCACGCCGGTCGCACGCGATCGGCCGCTCGTCGGGTCGCCATGCCGCTTGTCGATCCTGAACGGCAGCTACTTCTTCCGTTCATCCTGGGGAAATCGCACGATTTCTAGTGGTTTTCCCATCGGCGCACGACCCCCGCGCGCCGGACAATAAAAAGGGAAAGACCACGATATGAAGACCATCACTTTCGCCGCGCTCGCCGCTTTTGGTGCGATCGCCCTGCCGGCCAGCGCCCAGGCGCAGTCGAACGACACCCCCAAGGTCGAACCCTATGTCGGCGCGTCCCTCGGCATCCACGACCTCGGCCTCGGCGTGCGCGACGACAGCGCCACCATCTACGGCGTCGTGGCGGGTGTCGACGTGCCGGTGGGCGACAAGTTCTTCTTCGGCGCGGAGGGCAACTTCCACTTCGGCGACGGCCCGATCGACAACGAATACGGCATCGCCGCCCGTGCGGGCGTGCGCGTCGGCAAGACCGGCAAGGTGTTCGTGCGTGGCGGCTACCAGGA
The DNA here is from genome assembly GCA_046076505.1 of Erythrobacter sp. Taxonomy (GTDB): domain Bacteria; phylum Pseudomonadota; class Alphaproteobacteria; order Sphingomonadales; family Sphingomonadaceae; genus Erythrobacter. The sequence goes on from JBJTSG010000195.1 coordinate 8,494, forward strand.
AGTCGACTTCGACCTCGTCAACATCCTCGGCGGCCCCGGACCGATCCCCCCGGGCACCGATACCTCGGACGGCGATTACCTCGTGGGCGCGGGCGTCGAGTTCGGCCTTGGCGACAGCCCGGTGCGCTTCCGGGCCGGCGTGGACACGATCGCCTTCGACACGACCCGCGCGACGGTTGGCGTGGTGGTCGGCTTCTGAGCCGGCCGCCCGGACGGGCCACAACGGCAGGAGCAGCCCCCCGCGCTGCTCCTGCCTTTTTGTTTGCGCGCAGCTCCGCGGCGTGACAGGGGCTCACCCGCCATGACCGCCCCCCGCTTCGAATTCACGCTCCACGCGACCAGTGGCAAGGCGCGCGCCGGCACCATCCGGATGCAGCGCGGCGAAATCCGCACGCCCGCCTTCATGCCGGTCGGCACCGCGGCGACGGTCAAGGCGATGAAGCCGGAAAGCGTCCGCGCGACCGGTGCCGACATCATCCTCGGCAACACCTACCACCTGATGCTGCGTCCCGGCGCCGAGCGCGTCGCGCGATTGGGCGGCCTTCACCGCTTCATGAACTGGGAGCGCCCGATCCTCACCGACAGCGGCGGCTACCAGGTGATGAGCCTCTCGGACCTGAGGAAGCTCACCGAGGAAGGGGTCGAGTTCAAGAGCCACCTCGACGGCAGCCGGCACATGCTCACGCCGGAACGCAGCATGGAGATCCAGCGCCTGCTTGGCTCCGACATCGTCATGGCCTTCGACGAATGCCCGCGCGCCGATCGCCCGCGTGACGAGATCGCCGCCTCGATGGAGCTCTCGATGCGCTGGGCGAAGCGCAGCCGGGAGGGCTTCGACAGCGGCGAAGAGCACGCGGCCCGCGCGGCGCTCTTCGGCATCCAGCAGGGCGCGCTCCACGAGGACCTGCGCCGCATCAGCGCCGACAAGCTCACCGCCATCGGCTTCGACGGCTACGCGGTCGGCGGCCTCGCGGTGGGCGAGGGGCAGGGGGCGATGTTCGGCGTGCTCGACTACGCCCCCGACATGCTCCCCGCCGACCGGCCGCGCTACCTGATGGGTGTCGGCAAGCCCGACGACCTCGTCGGCGCAGTCGAGCGGGGCATCGACATGTTCGATTGCGTGCTGCCGACCCGCTCGGGGCGCAACGGACAGGCCTTCACATGGGCAGGCCCCCTCAACCTGCGCAACGCGCGCCACGCCGAGGACACCGGGCCGCTCGACGAGCGCTGCACCTGCCCGGTCTGCACGACTTACAGCCGCGCCTACATTCACCACCTCGTGAAATCGGGCGAGATGCTCGGCGCGATGCTCGTCACCGAGCACAACCTCAGCTTTTACCAGGCGCTGATGCAGGCCATGCGCGAGGCCATTTCCGAGGGGGAATTCGCAAGCTTTGCCAGCGACTTCCGGAGAGCGTACCTGCACGCCACGGCTTGAAGCGCCCCGCACGCCGGCTCGTCAAGGACTTCATGGGCACCGGCGAGCATATCGCCGCCGACAGCCTGCGTCGGGCGCGGGCAAGAGCGTGCGCTACCGCGAATACAAGGATATTCAGCACGATCTCGGGGATTCGGTGGTGCGGAGGAGCATGCTTGCCGACATCGGGCAGTTCCTCGAAACGTCGATGGCGGGCAAGTGAGGGGAAGGGCCTCGACAAGCCCGGCTTTCACCGCCTAGGGCGCGGGGCATGAGTGATCGTCCCTTGAGCCCCGAAGACTGCACCACCATGCCCGAGGTACGCGCGGGCGTCGACGCGCTCGACCGCGAGCTGGTCGCCCTGCTGGCCACGCGCTTCGGCTACATGCGCGCCGCCGCGCGGATCAAGCCGACCCGCGCCGCTGTGCGCGACGAGGAACGCAAGGCGCGCGTGATCGCCGCCGCGGTCGCCGAGGCCGAGGCGCGCGCCATTCCCGGCGACGTCATCGCCGACATCTGGGAGCGGCTTGTCGAAGGCTCGATCGCCTACGAATTCGCCGAGTGGGACCGGATCAGGGACTGACCTTCGGCGCGAGGAAAGCCGCAAGGCGCGGCTGCTTCTTCTCTGGCGCTTTCTGACGGATCGTCCGGGCGAGCTTCGTCACTTTCGCCTCGAACGTGCCAAGGTCGCGCGGCGGGGTGTTCTCGCCCACGGGGCCGAGCTTCAACGTGCGCACCGGCGCGAAACCGCAGAAGCCGAGCACCTGGCCCTTCCAGCGCCGCAGCAGGGCGTTGCCGTGCCACAGCCACAGGATGAAGGGCGGCGTGTCCATCGTCGCGATCAGGTCGGCCGAGCGGCCCTCCATGAGCTTGTCCCACCACGGATCGTCCTTGTGATAGGCGAAGGTGAAGCCGGGGAGGAACAGGCGGTCGATAAGGCCTTTCAATTCCGCCGGTTCCGCCCCCCACCACATCGGGAAGGCGACGACGAGGTGATCGCAGGCATCGAGCGCCTCGGCGATGCGGTGAAGATCCGGCTCCCACTCGGTACGCTGTTTGTAGCCGTGGCGCAGGATCGGGCTGAAGCCGAGATCGCGCACCGCGATGCGCGTCACCGTGGCGGATGGAGGCAGGGCGGCGGCATAGGTGTCGAGCAGGTGCGTGGTCAGTCGGCCTTCGTCCGGATGACCATCGAGCAGCAGCACCTTCATTCCAAACGCCTCCCTGTCATCTGCGAAAGGATTAGGGGCACCCGCGGAAAAGAAAAGGGCGGCCCCGGAAGGCCGCCCTCTTGCTTTGGCGAATGGCGGTGAAACCGGATCAGCGCGAGTAGAACTCGACCACCAGGTTCGGCTCCATGGTGACCGGGTAGGGCACCTCGTCGAGCTTCGGCACGCGGGTGAAGGTCACCTTATCGTTGCCGTCGGGCAGGACGTAGTCGGGTATGTCGCGCTCGGCGAGGCTCTGCGCCTCGATCACGAGGGCCATTTCCTTGGCCTTGCTGCCGAGGCTGACCACGTCGCCCACCGCCACGCGGCGCGAAGCAATGTTGCACTTCTGGCCGTTGACATGGATGTGGCCGTGGCTGACCAGCTGGCGCGCGGCGAAGATCGTCGGCGCGAACTTGGCGCGGTAGACCACCATGTCGAGACGCTGCTCGAGCAGGCCGATCAGGTTCTGGCTGGTGTCGCCCTTCATGCGCGAGGCTTCGAGGTAGTTGCGCTTGAACTGCTTTTCGGTGACATCGCCGTAGTAGCCCTTGAGCTTCTGCTTGGCGCGCAGCTGCAGGCCATAGTCGCTCATCTTGCCCTTGCGGCGCTGGCCGTGCTGGCCGGGGCCGTAGGAACGCTTGTTCACCTGGGAATTCGGGCGGCCCCAGATGTTCTCGCCCATGCGGCGGTCAAGCTTGTGCTTGGCGCTCTTGCGCTTCGACATAAGTCGTATCCTTCAATGTGCTGGACCACCCCAGTGGTGGCCATTCAACCCGGCATCGCTCCGTCGGGACGGTTTTCCCGACGCGGCGCCTGCTTCACCGGGGTGCAGGGCCCATTTGCGAAGGCGCGCGCATAGCAGGAACGCGGGCTGCGTCAAGCGGCAAGCAGCCCGTTCGGGCATCAATTGCGCGGATCGTCCCGGTCGCGCTCGAGATAGCTGAGAACCCCGCGCAGGGTGCGCACCTCGAGATGGTTCCAACCCGGCTTGGTGAGCAGACCGCGCAGCGTGCGGCGGGTCGCCTCCGCACGCGTGGCGGGACGGAAATAGCCGCGCGGCTCGAGCAGTTTCTCGAAGTGCGCGATCATCGCCTCGAGCTCCTCCTGCGGAGCCGGCGGCAGGGTGTCCTCCAGCGTCGGCTGCACCAGCGCGTCACCCGCATCAGCAATCTCGCGCCCGATCCGCGACCATTCGTAAGCGACAAGGATCACCGCCTGGGCGAGGTTGAGCGAACCGAATTCGGGATTGATCGGGATGGTGAGGATGTTGCGCGCAAGCGCGACGTCCTCGGTCTCCAGCCCCGAGCGTTCAGGGCCGAAAATGATCGCGTGGCGGCCGGGCAGGGTGTGGACTTGCCGCCCCGCCTCGTCGGCACCGATCACCGGTTTGGTGACACCGCGCTTCCTGACGGTGGTGGCGTGGACATGGGCACAGTCGGCGACGGCCTCGGCGGTGGTTTCATAGACCTTCGCCTGTTCGAGCACGATGTCCGCGCCCGCTGCCGCCGGGCCTGCCGAGGGGTTGGGCCAGCCATCGCGCGGGCTCACCAGCCGCATCTCGGTCAGCCCGAAATTGAGCATTGCACGCGCCGCCTTGCCGATGTTCTCGCCCAGCTGCGGGCGCACGAGCACGATCACCGGCTTGTTGAGGTCGGCCATTGTCTTTCTCTTAGTCTTTCGCGGCTTGCTGGACGGTGCTGGCAAATTCTTCGAAGTCGCGCGCTTCGGAGAAATCGCGGTAGACGCTGGCGAAGCGGATATATGCGACGGAGTCGATCTGCCGCAGCCCCTCCATCACCAGCTCGCCGATATGCGAGGAAGGCACCTCGGCCTCGCCCGAGGTTTCCACCTGGCGCTGGATGCCGCTGATCAGCTGGTCGAGGCGCTCCTGGTCGATCCCGCGCTTGCGCGAGGCAAGCGCGATCGACTGTTCGAGCTTGGACCGCTCGAAAGGCTCGCGCCGGTCACCCGACTTGACGACGACGACCTCGCGCAGCTGGACCCGCTCGAAGGTCGTGAAGCGCGCGCCGCAGGACGAGCACTGGCGACGCCGCCGGATCGAGGCGTTGTCCTCGGTTGGGCGGCTGTCCTTGACCTGGGTATCGTCATGGGCGCAGAAGGGGCAGCGCATTCAGGGGCTTACTTCTTGATCCTCGTATAGAGCATGTAGCCCGCCCCGGCGAGCAGACCGACCGGCCAGGAGATCACCGGCAGGATCGCCCCCGCCAGCGCACCGACTGCGGCGCCGGTCAGCACCGGCTTGGTCGAGGGGTGGTTGATCCCCTCCTTGGCCATGCCGGAGACCTCGGCCTTGACGTCCTCGACCCAGTCCTGGGTGCCGTTGGGTTCGTGGTCGTTCATTGCGGGAGGCTCCTTACATGCCGGGGTAGACGGGGAAGGCGGCGCACAGGGCGCTCACTCGCTGGCGCACCGACTCCTCGATCTGAGCGTCGCCCTCGGGCCCGTTCTTGGCAAGGCCTTCAACCACTTCGGCGATGAGCTTGCCGACGGTCCGAAACTCTTCCGGGCCAAAGCCGCGGGTCGTGCCCGCCGGCGTGCCAAGACGGATGCCGCTGGTCACGAAGGGCGAGCGGGTGTCGTAGGGAATGCCGTTCTTGTTGCAGGTGAGGTAGGCGCGGTCGAGCCCCTTCTCGGCGTCCTTGCCGGTGACGTCCTTGGCCGTCAGGTCAACCAGCATCGAGTGGTTGTCGGTGCCGCCGCTGACGATCCTCAGCCCGTTCTCCTCGAGGCTCGCGGCGAGCGCGCGGGCGTTCTCGACGATGCGGTTGGCGTAGGTCTTGAACTCAGGGCGCAGCGCCTCGCGGAAGGCGACCGCCTTGGCCGCGACGATGTGCATCAGCGGGCCGCCCTGAAGGCCGGGGAAGACCGCCATGTTGAGCGGCTTGGTGAACTTGTCGTCGTTCCACAGGATGATGCCCGAACGCGGGCCGCGCAGGCTCTTGTGGGTCGTCGAGGTGACGATGTCGCAATGCGGGAAGGGCGAAGGGTGCGCGCCGCCAGCGACCAACCCCGAGATGTGGCTCATGTCGCACAGCAGCACCGCGCCCACTTCGTCGGCGATGGCGCGGAAGGCCGGGAAATCCCAGGTGCGCGAATAGGCGGTGCCGCCGCAGATGATGATCTTGGGGCTATGCTCGCGCGCCTTGGCAGCGACCTCGTCCATGTCGATCGTCTCGGTCTCGCGGCTCACCCCGTAAGAGACGACGTTGAACCACTTCCCGCTCATGTTGACGGGCGAGCCGTGGGTGAGGTGGCCGCCCGAATTCAAATCGAGGCCCATGAAGGTGTCGCCCGGGTTGAGCAGGGCGAGGAACACCGCCTGATTCATCTGCGAGCCCGAGTTGGGCTGGACGTTGGCGAAATTGCAGCCGAACAGCTCCTTGGCGCGCTCGATCGCGAGAGTCTCGACCACGTCGGCATAGTCGCAGCCGCCGTAGTAGCGCTTGCCCGGATAGCCCTCGGCATACTTGTTGGTGAACACCGATCCGGCGGCTTGGAGAACCGCGCGGCTCGCGATGTTTTCGGACGCGATCAGCTCGATCTTGTCGCGCTGACGGGCGAGCTCCTTGCCGATCGCGGCGGCGATCTCCGGGTCCGCGTGGGCGAGGTCGTCATGCCAGAAGCGGTCCATCGCACTGTCGGTGCGGGCGGCGAAGTCGAGGGGGGCAGTGCTCATTGATGGGTCTCGATATGGTCGGGGAAGAAAGGCGGCTTGCCGAGCTTGCCGACCCGGCGCTGGTGGCGCCCGGCCGGATCGCCGGCATCGGCGAATTCTGTGTCGAGGAAAGTTGCAACGCAGGACTTGGCCATTTCGATCCCTACGAGGCGCGCGCCCATTGCGATGCAATTGGCATCATTATGTTCGCGCGCGAGGGCGGCCGAGAGCGGCTCGCTGACCAGAGCACAGCGTACCTGAGGGTGGCGGTTGACGCTGATCGAAATGCCGATGCCGCTGCCGCACAGCGCGACCCCGAATTCGACCGTGCCTTCGGCGATGATCTCGGCAAGGCGGTAGCCGTAGTCGGGATAGTCGACGCTGTGCCCGGCCTCGGGCCCGAGGTCGGCGACCTCGTGGCCTTCCTCGATGAGCCATTCGGCAAGGTCGGCCTTGAGCTCCACGGCGGCGTGGTCGGAGGCGATGGCGATGCGCATGGCGTTGCCATAGCCGTCGGGGCGGCAAATCGCCACCCCTGCGCCGCCCCTTTTTCGCGGGTGAGGTTAACCACTTGGGGACGCACGCCATGCTATGCCAAAGCGATGGACGCCCCCGTGCCTCGCCCCGGCGCCGAACAGTGGCTCGCCCGCATCTTCGCGGACGACCGGCCGCGCGAGGTCGGCACGGGCTGGGTGAGCGGGGTGCTCGGGATCGTGCTCGCGCTGCTGGCGCTTGCCGCTGTCCTGTGCCTGCACTTCCCGCAATACCTGACGCTCCCCGAACTGCGCTCGCGCTACCCGCTGGACCTCGTTCGCCTCGGGATCGACCTTGCCCTGCTCGCGGCGATGGCGCTTGCGGGTCTGTCGATGCTGCTGCGCCGGAAAAAGGCGCTGGGCGCGGCGGGGCTGGCAATCGCCGGTCTTGCCCTCGCGCTCGGCGCGGGCGGGGTGGCTATCCCGCGGGGACAAGCGAGCAGCATCTATCTCGGGCTCGACTGGTTCGTGCTCGGGACGCTGACGACGGCTGCCGTGTTCGTGCCGCTTGAACGCGCCTTCCCGCTACGCAAGGCGCAGGGCGCATTCCGACGCGGGTGGCTGACCGACACGCAGTATTTCTTCGCGAGCCACGCGCTGGCGCAGGTGATGAGCGTCGCGGTGCTGGCACCAGCGGTGATGCTCGGCAAGGTGCTGGCGGTGCCAGCGCTGCAAGGTGCGGTTCAGAGCCTGCCG
>JBJTSG010000196.1:0-2762 GCA_046076505.1 Erythrobacter sp.
CGGTTGCGCACCCGGGTCGGGTTCGCGTTGCGCGGAAGCTCGGCCATCTTGAGCCGGGCCATCAGGCGCTCGGTCTCGTCGAGGCTTTCATCGTCGGCAATCGCCTTCAACTTCTCGTACTTCGCAGCGTACTGCTTGACGAGCTTCTTGCGACGCTCATTCTTGTTGATGGAACTCAGTTTCGCCATGGACTTAAGCTCTCTGCTTTCGTGTCTCTACGGGCAAGCGGCTCACGCCGCTTCCTTCTGTTCGGTCTTGCCGGCATCGCCCTGGAAGGGGAAGCCGAACAGGCGCAGCAGCTCGCGCGCCTCTTCGTCGGTCTTGGCGGTGGTGGTCACGATGATGTCCATCCCACGCACCTTCTCGATCTTGTCGTAGCTGATTTCCGGGAACACGATCTGTTCCTTCAGCCCCATCGCGTAATTGCCGCGGCCGTCGAACGACTTGGCGTTCAGCCCGCGGAAGTCGCGGATGCGCGGCATCGCGACGGTGACGAGACGATCGAGAAATTCGTACATCCGCTCACGGCGCAAGGTCACCTTGCAGCCGATCGGCATGCCTTCACGCAGCTTGAACTGCGCGATCGACTTCTTGGCGATGGTGATGACCGGCTTCTGGCCAGCGATCAGCGCCATTTCCTCGGCGGCGGTCTGAACCTTCTTCTTGTCCTGGCTCGCCTCGCCCACGCCCATGTTGAGCGTGATCTTCTCGAGCTTGGGCACTTCCATCCGGTTCTTGTAACCGAATTTCTCGGTCATCGCCTTGACGATCTCGTTGTCGTACTTGGCCTTCGGACGAGCAGTGTAATCAGCCATCGATGGTCTCCCCACTCTTGACCGCAACGCGCACCTTCTTGCCGTCCTTCACTTCGAAACGGACGCGGGTGGCCTTGCCGGTCTTGGGATCAGCCAGCGCGACCTTCGAGATGTGCATCGGAGCCGCATAGCGGTCGATGCCACCCTGGGGGTTCTGCTGGCTAGGCTTGCGGTGACGGGCGACGATGTTCACACCCTCGACAACGACCTTGCCGTCCTTGGGCAGGACCTGCGCGACCGTACCGGTGCGGCCCTTGTCCTTGCCCGACAGCACGACGACGCTGTCACCCTTCTTGATCTTCGCGGCAGCCATCACAGCACCTCCGGCGCGAGCGAAATGATCTTCATGAAGCCCTTCGAGCGCAGTTCGCGCACCACAGGGCCAAAGATACGGGTGCCGATCGGCTCCTCGTTCTTGTTCACAAGCACCGCGGCATTGGTGTCGAAGCGGATGACGGTGCCATCCGGACGACGCACGTCCTTGCGGGTGCGCACGATCACGGCGCGGTGAACATCGCCCTTCTTGACCTTGGTGCGCGGCTGCGCCTCCTTGATGGAGACGACGATCACATCGCCGACGCCCGCGGTCCGACGCTTCGACCCGCCCAGCACCTTGATGCACTGGACGCGCTTGGCGCCGCTGTTGTCCGCGACGTCGAGATTGGATTGCATCTGGATCATTGATCCGTTGTCCTTCTCATTGGCTTACCGGGACGCCCGATCCGACCGGGGCCCAGCAGTTCCGTTTACGCCTAATTCAGTTACCCGCAGCCGCGACGTCGAGGTCGGCTTCCACCGCCTGCACGCCGCCTGCCACAACCCGGTCCTTGACGAGCCAGGTCTTGGTCTTCGACATCGGGCGGGTCTCTTCGATCCGCACCACGTCGCCGACATGGTATTCGTTGTTCTCGTCGTGCGCGTGATACTTCTTCGAACGACGGATGATCTTCCCGTAGAGCGGGTGACGCACCTTGCGTTCGACCTTCACGGTCACGGTCTTGTCGGTCTTGTCGGAGGTCACAGTCCCGACGAGGATACGCTTGGGCATTGTGCTTTCTCCTTACGCCTTGGCAGCGGCGGCCTTGGCCGCGCGCTCGCTTTGCAGCGTCTTGATCTGCGCGATGGTCCGGCGCACCTGACGGATGCGCGAGGGGGCCTCGAGCTGGTTGGTCGCAGCCTGGAACCGCAGATTGTACTGCTCACGCTTGAGCTCGGTGAGCTCGGCGACCAGCTGGTCATCGGTCTTGGTGCGAAGGTCCGTGATATCGGCCATTATTCGCCTCCCAGGTGGCTGGTGTCGCCGAGACGGGCGACAACCTTGGTCTTGATCGGCAGCTTCATCGCAGCACGCTCGAAGGCCTCAGCGGCCAGCGGGCCAGCAACGCCGTCGAGTTCGAACAGGATGCGGCCCGGCTTCACGCGCGCCGCCCAGTATTCGACCGAACCCTTGCCCTTACCCTGACGGCCTTCGGCAGGCTTCTTCGACACGGGCACATCGGGGAACACGCGGATCCACAGGCGACCCTGGCGCTTGATGTGACGGGTGATGGCACGACGCGCCGCTTCAATCTGGCGGGCGGTGACCCGCTCCGGCTCGAGGGCCTTGAGGCCGTAGGAGCCGAAGTTCAGAGTAGTGCCGCCCTTGGCGTCGCCCTTGATCCGGCCCTTGAAGGCCTTGCGGAACTTGGTCTTTTTCGGTTGCAACATGGCTTTTTACCTCAACGAGCCGGGCGGACGCCGGAAGTCTGGGCTTCCATCATCAGGCGGTCCTGCGCGGTCGGATCGTGAGCGAGGATCTCGCCCTTAAAGATCCACACCTTGATCCCGATGATCCCGTAGGCGGTGAGCGCCTCGGTCTCGGCGTAATCGATGTTCGCACGCAGGGTGTGAAGCGGCACGCGGCCTTCGCGGTACCATTCGACGCGGGCGATTTCCGCCCCGCCGAGA
>JBJTSG010000197.1:0-13841 GCA_046076505.1 Erythrobacter sp.
GGCATCCGCCGCCCAGCGCAAAACCAAAAAGGAGAACGTCCAGCCCTTGACCAAACCCAAGTCCGAGCAGGCATAGCCACCCACAACCCGGGTCACTTCTCGATGAAAATCCCGGGTCAAATCTCAACGGAAATCTACAGCCTGGTGGACAATCTTCGCAGCGATCAGTGTCTGTTGCTCGGCCCATTCGTCAAACTTCTGTGAGTAGAGGATGCGCTGAAACAACTGCTTGGGGCTCACGATTGCCTCCCTGATCGCAGATCATCATCGCGAGTGAACACGGGAAGCGCAAGACAGCACTCCAAGCTGATTGCCGGGGCTGATACAGCCGTGCCGGTTCTGCTGACGATCCGGTGAGCTGCTGGCGGCAGTGCCAGCGGCAACCGGTCGTTCGAACTCGCTCTGAAGTGGCAGACCAAGGGGGTGCAGCACAATCCCGTACGCGGCATCCCCCGGCCGAAATACAATAATGCTCGTGATCGCTTCCTGACCTCAGAGGAGGCGGCGGCCCTGCTAAAAGCCTGCTCGGACTCGATCAACCCGCACCTGCCCAGCGCGATTGACGGCAAGTTCGATGCTAACTGGAGGCGCGCCGCTCCCCCGCTCTGGCCGGGTGGGAAGTGGGTCGATTCTGCGGTTTCTTTCCTACGAAAGTGCCCCAAATAGCTTCTCGGCAATTCGCCGGCTTTCCCGAGTTTGGGAGCTGCTTGGGTTTCGCATTCACTGTGGCATGATCTTAAGCCTACTGGATTGAAATCATGATAAATTGTGCGGTGCAGCAAAGCCTTTCGTAATGATGGGGTCACGTGTTCGAGTCACGTAAGCGGCACCACCTTTTTTCGGCACATCGCGAACGATAATCCCTGCACCGACGAGCGCCGATCATCCCATTCGTGGTTGATTTCGACTTAACCGGATCTTCAAGCGATGCGGCTAACCACGGGCGCCATGTTTGCGATGCCCCTCGGCCTGATCGAGCGATCGACCGTCACCGAACGGCGTGCCTTGCGGGGGCTCGCCTATGCGGTGGCCTTCGCGCTGCTGCTCGCGCTTTGGCCGGACACCTTCCTGCTCGACGATGCCTACATCACGCTCAGCAATGCGCGCGCGGTGCTGGTGGGGAGTGATCCCGTCTATCACACTTCGCCGCTGGTCGGAGCGACCAGCGCGGTGCACCTGGCGCTTATCGTCCTGTTGGGAGCGGCGCTTCCCCTGCCGCTCGCCTCGGCGGTCATCGGGGCGCTGGGCGCTGTGCTCTATGCGGCGGGACTGCGGGCGATGGCGCTGTCCGTCGGGTGCGACGGCAAAAAGGCGGCCCTTATCACCGGCATCGGTCTGCTGGTCGGCTACCAGCCGCTGCACTACTTCAACGGGCTCGAGACAGGCCTCGCCATGGCGGCCGTCGTCTGGGCCCTGGCTCTGCGCGACAACCGCTGGCTGCCGCTGCTCTGCGGGCTCATGCCGTTCATCAGGCCCGAGCTCGCCCTGCTGGCTGCGCCGCTGTTCCTTCGCCAGGTTGCCACGTTGCGCGCATTGCTTCGCGGCACGATGCTGGCCGGCGCGGCCGCGCTGCCCTTCGCCATATGGTACGTCGCCGAAACGGGGCTGCCGTGGCCCAACACCAGCGGCGCGAAGATCGCCTTCTTCGCGGAGAACTTCGAGCCGCTGAGCGCGCGATTGCTGGCAACGGTGATCATTCTCGCGCAATCGCTGATCCTGCCGCTCGCGATCGGCCTGGTTCGGCTCCCGCGCCTGCCGGCAGGGTGGTGCGTCCTCTTTTTCGTCCTGGCATGGATCGGCGTTGCCGCGGCAACATTCCCGAGCGGGCTCTTCCACAATCACTTCCGCTACCTGGCGCCCGTCGCTGCCGCGCTCTGCTTCCCGCTCGCGAGCCTGCTGGCATCGCGCCCGCGAAGCGGCGTTCTCGAGTGGGCTCTGGCGGCCTGGACGATCTTCTCGCTGTCGGCGTCGGTTCCGCTCTTTGCACCGTCGCTCGAACTGGGCCGCGCCGCCCGCGCGACCGCCGAATTCGTGCGTGATGAGCTTCCCGCCGATGCCGTGGTGCTGGTCCACGACGCGGGCCATGTCGCCTGGGCGCAGCCCAAGGCGAGGCTCGTGGATGTCGTCGGGCTGAAGACGCCTGCGAGCACCGCAGCGCACCGCCGCCACACGCGGCGGGCCTATGAGTGGGACCTGGCGCTCGCGGACATCGCCCGGGAGAGCCATGCCACGCACCTGGTGGTGCTCGACGACGATGAATTCTGGGTCGGCATCAGGCACGCGCTCGAGCGCGGAGGATGGAGGCTCTCGCTGCTCCGCGACAGCGGGCAGGGCCGCCGCTACGCCGTCTACCGGATTACCCCGCCGAACAGGTGATCTCGCGCCGCAGCGCCGAGGCCGACGGAAGCTCCGGCAGGGAGCTCCTCGAACCGCTCCCGCCGGCTCTTGCGGAAAGGATTTGTCAACCAGTTAACCATAACAGGGCCAGTATGGTTGCGATGGTGGTCCGGCACGGGGGGGCAATGAGGGAAACCGACCTTAGAGCGAATGATGCGGTCCTTGTCGTCGAGATCGGCGACCTGCTCGTGGCTCCTGTGTCCGGCCTCGAATTGTTCTGGACGGCCGTTTCGGCGAACGCGTGGCAGGTCCTTGCCCGCTTGGCGCGCGCACCTGCGAGCCGCACGAGCCTGGCCGCCGGGCTCGAGGAGATCGCGCATTCGGCGCCTTCCAGCCTGCATTACCGCGAGACTGTCCTCGAGAGCGCCCGGTCGTGGCGCGAGGCGGGCGGGCGGGTGGTGCTGGTCAGTCCCGGCAAGGACGATGCGGCACGGGCCATCGCTGCGCATCTCGGCATCTTCGATGCGGTCGAGAACGATGTCGATGCCGCCACCCAGGACGAGAAGCTGCGCCGGCTGTTCGGTCCCGCCGGATGGTCGCGGCTCGCACCCGCCGACGTCGCGCCGCGTGTGGCGGAGATAGCACCGGCGCCCGCCGCATATGCCGCAACGCTCCCGAGCAATACCGGCAAGGAGGCCCTGCGCCTCATCCGTCCGCACCAGTGGCTCAAGAATGCGCTGATCTTCGTGCCGATGCTGGCGGCCCACCAATTGACCCTCGGCGCCATCTGGCATTCGCTGCTCGCCTTCGTGGCCTTCAGCCTGATCGCATCGAGCACCTATGTCCTCAACGACCTGCTCGACCTCAACGCTGACCGGGCCCACCCGCGCAAGCGCAACCGTCCGCTCGCTTCGGGCGCGGTGAGCCTTGCGCAGGGCACGCTGCTGGTGCCGCTGCTGGCGCTCGCCGGGATCGGCGCGGCGCTGCTGTCGGGGCCGATGCTGCTCGGCGCGCTGATGGTCTATTTCGTGCTGACCACCGCCTATTCGGTCAAGTTCAAGCGGCTCGTCGTCGTCGACATCTGCATGCTTGCGGTGCTCTACACGATGCGCATCCTCGCCGGCAGCGCGGCGACGGGCATCGCGACCTCGATGTGGCTGCTCGCCTTTTCGACCTTCTTTTTCTTCTCGCTCGCCGCGATCAAGCGGCAGGCGGAGCTCGTCGACGGCGCTGCCGCGGGGCGGGAGAAGGCGCACGGGCGCGGCTATCTCACCGGCGACCTCGCGATCGTCAGCAACATCGCGGTCTCGGGCGGGCTGATCTCGGTGCTGGTGCTGGCGCTCTACGTCAATTCGCAGCCCGTCCAGCTGCTCTACCATACCCCCGAAATGCTGTGGGGCGTGTGTCTGGTGCTGCTGTTCTGGAACACCCGCATCGCCATTCTCACCCAGCGCGGCGAGATGCATGATGACCCGCTGGTGTTTGCCGCGCGCGACAAGGTCAGCTTGGTCTGCGCCGCACTGATCGGCGCGCTTGCCTTGGCGGGAATGCAGCTTTGAGCAGAAGCCAGCTCGTCCTGCGCTACGTCACCTTCGCGGTGATGGCGACGCTCGCCAACCTGGCGGTGCAGCGCCTCGTGCTCGCCGCCGAAGTGATCCCGGCGATGTTCGCCTACACCGCGGCGTTGCTTGCAGGAACCGCGGCGGGCCTCGTCACCAAGTTCGTCCTGGACAAGCGCTGGATCTTCCACGACGCCTCGACGGGCGCGGCGCAGGGCAAGCTGTTTTCGCTGTACGCGCTGACGGGCATCGCCACGACGGCGATCTTCTGGGGCAGCGAGACGCTGTTCTGGCTCGCCTGGCAAACCGAGGCCGCGCGCGAGCTTGGCGCGGTGCTGGGCCTGTCGGCGGGCTACGTGATCAAGTACCGGCTCGACCGGCGTTTCGTCTTCGCGCCCGCTCAGGACCTCAGGCCGTGATCCTGTCGGGATGGGGGCGCTTCCCCGCGCAGCTGTGCGCCGTCCACGCGCCGCGCCGCGAGGCCGAGGTGCGGGACCTGATGGGCGCGGGGCCGCGGATCGCGCGCGGCAATGGCCGTGGCTACGGCGACTGCGCGATCCAGCGCAATGCCACGATCGAAATGACGCGGCTCGACCGCATGCTCGACTTCGATGAGGAGAGCGGGCAGCTGGTGGCCGAGGCGGGCGTGCTGCTCGCTGACGTCATCGCCACCTTCCTGCCGCGCGGGTGGTTCCCGGCGGTGACGCCGGGTACCAAGTTCGTCACCATCGGCGGGATGGTGGCATCCGATGTTCACGGCAAGAACCACCACCGCGACGGAACCTTCGGAAGGTTCGTCGACTGGCTCGATCTGATGGGCGCGGACGGCGCGGTGCGTCGCTGCAGCCCGCAGGAGAACCGCGAGCTGTTCGAATGGACGATCGGCGGCATGGGGCTGACCGGCATGATCCTGCGGGTCGCCTTCCGCCTGCGCCGGGTCGAGAGCGCCTACATCCGCCAGACCACCATGCCGGCCGCCGATCTCGACACTCTGATGGAACTGTTCGAGGCGAATGCCGAGGCGACCTATTCGGTCGCGTGGATCGACTGCCTCAGCAGCGGGGCCGCGCTGGGCCGCTCGGCGCTGATGCTGGGCGAGCACGCGGCTGAGGCCGAGCTGCCGCGCACGCGCCGCGCCGCGCCCTTCGCGATCCCGCGAAAGGCCGAGCGGAGCGTGCCCTTCGACTTCCCGCAGGCGGCGCTCAACCGCCTCACCGTCAAGGCCTTCAACGCGCTCTACTACCGCAACGCCCGCGCCGCGGCGGGCACCCGCCTCGTCGACTGGGACAGCTACTTCTACCCGCTCGACGCGATCCTCCAGTGGAACCGCATCTACGGGGTGCGCGGCTTCCTCCAGTATCAATGCGTGCTGCCGCTGGCGAGCGCGCGCGAGGGCCTCACCGCCTTGCTGCACGCGATCGCGGCAAGCGGGCAGGGGTCCTTCCTCTCGGTGCTCAAGCGCATGGGGCCCGAGCACGGCCCCTTCTCCTTCCCGATGGAAGGCTACACCCTCGCGCTGGACTTCCCCGTGTCCGAGGCCGCCATCCGGCTGATGGACCGGCTCGACGCGATCACCCTCGATCACGGCGGGCGCTTCTATCTCGCCAAGGACGCGCGCATGAGCGCGGCGACGCTGAGGAAATCCGACCACCGCGCGGAAACCTTCGCGCGCTTCCGCAAGGACGGCGGTCTCACCCCCTTCCGTTCCAGCCAATCCGAAAGGCTCGACATATGAACCAGCGAACGGTGCTCATCATCGGCGCCCGCTCCGATATCGCCATGGCGCTTGCCCACCGCTACGCCGCTTCGGGGCACGACGTGCAGCTGGCCGCGCGCAGATGCGGCGAGCTGCAGGGCGATGCGGACAACCTGACCGTGCGCTATGGCGTGCGGGCGAGCGTCCACGAACTCGACATCCTCGAAGCGGGAAGCTTCGCCGCCTTCCTCGACAGCCTTCCCGTCCTGCCCGAAACGGCTGCCTGCGCAGTCGGGCTGCTCGGCGACCAGCAGGAATCCGAACAGGACTTCGCTGCGGCGAGCCTGGTGATGCGCTCGAACTACGAGGGGCCGGCGCTCCTCCTCAACATGATCGCCGAGCGCTTCGCCGCGCGCGGCAGCGGCACGATCATCGGCATCAGCTCGGTCGCGGGCGATCGGGGACGGGCCAGCAACTACGTCTATGGTTCGGCCAAGGCTGGGTTCACCGCCTTCCTCTCGGGCCTGCGCAACCGGCTCGCGAAGAAGGGCGTGCATGTCATGACGGTGCTGCCCGGCTTCGTGCGGACCCGGATGACCGCCGGCATGGACTTGCCAGCGCGCCTCACCGCCGAGCCCGATGCGGTCGCGAAGGCGATCGTCGCGGCGGCCGCCAAGCAGCGCGACGTGATCTACACCAAGCCGATCTGGCGCATCGTCATGGCCGTGATCAAGGCCATTCCCGAAGCGATCTTCAAGAAGACCAGCCTCTGAGCGAGCTCTGAAAACGCCCTCGCTGGCGCGTCAGGCGAGTTCGCGCCTGCCTGGCGCCGGGGCTATCTTCGCCGCGATGCACACGACCTCCTCGACCGCATTTGCCGCGCAGCACGCTCGGTCTGAGAAACAAGCGTACCTCGCGCACAGTACGCCTTGCCCCGCGCGCCGGGATCGTCCAAGGGGCTGATCCGTTCAGGGCCTGCGACGATGCAGGCGGCAGCTTGCGGGGCAAGGCGAGCGGCTCGCCCCTCCCGGGCGCCCCGAACACTTCATTAACCACGTTCGGCTAGCATTCCGCGCGATACTTGAGGAGGTCGGGAAACTTGGAGATGCCGCACACCGCTCCCGGCTCCTGCGCGCTGTCGATCGTCATCCCCGTGTACAACGAGGAAGACGGGCTCGATGCGCTGGTCGCGCGCGTCACCGCCGCGGCGCAGGCGTGCTTCGGCAGCGACTACGAGTTCCTCCTCGTCAATGATGGGTCGAAGGACACCAGCTGGGCGAAGATCTGCGCGGCCGCCGAGCGGGACCCGCGGATCGTCGCCATCGACCTCGCACGCAACCACGGCCACCAGCTGGCGCTTACCGCGGGTCTACACCATGTGCGCGGCGAGCTCGTCTTCGTGCTCGACGCCGATCTTCAGGATCCGCCCGAACTGCTTGCCCCGATGCTCGCCAAACTGCGCGAGGGGCATGATGTGGTCTACGGCCAGCGCATCAAGCGCCACGGCGAGACCGCCTTCAAGCGCGGCACGGCGGCTCTGTTCTACCGGATGCTCGACAAGCTGGTCGACACGCACATCCCGCCCGACACCGGCGATTTCCGGCTGATGACCCGCCGCGTCGTCGAGCAATTGAATGCCATGCCGGAACGCTACCGCTTCATCCGCGGACTGGTGAGCTACGTCGGCTTCAGCCAAGTCGCCTTTCCCTACGAACGCGACGCGCGGTTTGCCGGGGAGACCAAGTACCCGCTGCGCAAGATGGTCGCGCTCGCGGTCGACGCGGTGACCAGCTTCTCGACCGTGCCGCTGCGCTTCGCCTCGCACCTCGGCATGCTGTTCGGCCTTGCAGGCCTCGCCTCGCTGGCGGGCATTGCGTGGGTGTGGGCCGCGGGCGGCACCGTGCAGGGCTGGGCAAGCCTTGCCGCGCTGATCCTCATCATGGGCAGCGTCCAGCTGCTGGTGCTCGGCGTGTTCGGCGAGTATCTGGGCCGCATGTACATGGAAGCCAAGCGCCGTCCCCTGTTCCTCGTTTCTGAAGTGCGCCGCCACCCCGTCGCCGCCGTCGCCGATGCGACGCCGCCCGAGACCAACACTGCCGAGGCGATCCGTGTCGCAAGCTGAATTCGACGCCTATGTCGACGAATACGAGGCGCAGCACGCCGCCTCGGTCAAGCTGAGCGGCGAGGACCCCGATTTCTTCGCCGCCTACAAGGCGCAGGAAGCCGCGCGGGTCATGGCGGCTGCGGGCACTGCGCCGGCACGCATCATGGACTTCGGCGCGGGGCGCGGCAATTGCGTGCCCCACCTCCAGGAAGCCTTCCCCGATGCGGCTCTGACGGCGCTCGACGTGTCCTCACGCTCGCTCACCCACTGCGAGGCGCGCGCGATCCGCCCGCTCGAGACAGTGTGCTACGACGGGCGGACTCTGCCCTTCGCGAACGCAAGCTTCGATCTCGTGTTCACGGCCTGCGTCTTCCACCACATCCCGGAACAGGACCACATCCACCTCCTCTCGGAAATCCGCCGGACGCTGAGCCCCAAGGGCCGCTTCATCCTGTTCGAGCACAACCCCTGGAACCCGGCGACCCGGCATGCGGTGCGCACCTGCCCGTTCGACGCCAACGCGGTGCTGATCAGCGCACCCGAGATGCGCCGCCGCTTCCGCGCGGCGGGCTACACCGACGTCGACCTCAAGTGGACGCTGTTCTTCCCCGCGATCCTCGCCCCGCTGCGCCCGCTCGAGCATGCGCTCGGCTGGCTGCCGCTGGGCGCGCAATACCGTCTCTCCGCACGTTGAAACGATGCTCGCGCGCCTGTTCCGCTTCGGGCTGACGGGGCTCGCCAACTCGGCCGTCGGCTGGGCGGTGATCTTCGGCGGCCTGTGGGCGGGCCTCAGCGACTTCGCCGCGAACGCGGCGGGCTTCGGCGTCGGGCTGGTGCTGTCCTTCACCCTCAACCGGCGTTTCACCTTCGGCGTCACCGGCGCGGTCAGCGGGCGCGAGGTCGCGAAGTTCCTCGTTGCCTTCGCCATAGCCTATGGCACGAACCTCGCGGTGCTGGCCGCAGCACGCTCGGTGCTCGGCGAGGGCAATGCCCTCGCGCAGCTCCCCGCCATCGCGGCCTACGTCGTGATCTTCTTCGTCCTCTCCCAGATCTTCGTCTTCAAGCCTTCGACCACCGAATGACCCGCGCTCCTTCCCCGACCATCGTGCCCGTCGGCGGCACGCCGCAGGCGTTTGGCTGGCTCGACCGCTGGCCCGTCATCGCGCTGATCTGCCTTGTCGCAATCGCCCCGCTGCTGGTGGTCGACTTACCTCCGCTGGCCGACCTCTACGGCCACCTCGGGCGCTATGCGGTGCAGACCGAGCTGGCCCAGCGCCCCGCGCTCCAGCCCTTCTACTCCTATGAGTGGAAGCTGATCGGCAACCTCGGGGCCGACATCCTCGTGCAGGCCTTCCACCCGGTCCTAGGGCTCGAGACCTCGGTGCGCGTGGTGGTAATCCTGACCCAGCTGCTCGGCGCGCTCGGGCTGCTGCTGGTGAGCCGCGAGATTCACGGCCGGGTGACCCCCTTCGCCGTGGCCGCGATCACACTGCTCTACGGCTATCCCTTCAACTACGGCTTCCTCAACTACACACTGAGCATGGCATTGGCGCTGTTCGCCTACGTGGTGTGGCTGCGCCTCCACCGGCAGGAGCGCGGCGCGGCGGCCGCCTTGTGGCTGGGCGTAACGGGCGCCGCGATCTGGGTGTGCCACACCTACGGCTGGGCGTTCCTCGGCCTGCTGACCGGATCGACCATGCTGGTCGAGGTCGTCACCGCCCGGACCCGGCCGCTGTCCGCCGTCGGCCGCATCCTCGCCGCGTGCTGGCCGCTGCTGCTGCCGGTGCTGCCGATGGTGATCTGGCGCGCCGACAGCTCGGGCGCGGCGATGTCGGGGTGGGCGCTCAAGTTCAAGACGATCTGGCTCACCTCGCCGCTCCGCAACGTTTGGGAAAAAGTCGACATCGGCTCGGCGGCGCTGATCGTGCTGCTGCTCGCCTGGGCGCTCGTCAGCCGTGCCTTCCGCTACGACCGTTCGCTGGCGCTCGTCGCGGTGCTTTGCGTGCTGTTCTTCTTCGCGCTTCCGACGAAGGTCTTCGGCTCCGCCTTCGCCGACATGCGCTTGCTTCCCTACGGCATCGCGATGGCGCTGGTCGCGGTGGGGTTCCAGCGCACCGCGTCCCGCCAGCTGACGATCGCCGCCGTCACCTCGCTGGCCTTCTTCGCCGGGCGCCAGGTCGTCACGGCTGAGAGCTATATCGTGCAAGCCCGCCAGGTCGCCGAGGCCGTACCCGTGCTCGACCGCATCCCGATGGGCGCGCGCGTCGCCTTCTTCGTGGTCAAGCCGTGCAGCGTCATCTGGCGCCTGCCGGTGCTCGACCATCTCTCGGGTCTCGCGCTGGCGCGGCGCGATGCCTTCGTGAACGATCAGTGGCAGCAGCCGGGGGTCAACCCGCTCACGGTGCACTATCCCGCCGCCGAACCCTTCACCCGTGACCCCTCGCACGTTGTTCAGGGCGAGAACTGCGGCCACCGGGCGAGGCCGCCACTGTCGCAGTCCCTCGCGCGGCTTCCGCGCGCAGCTTTCACCCATGTCTGGATCGTCGGCTACGGCCCGGTCGACTGGTCGGTGGTGCCCAAGGGCTTCACCCTGGTGCCGGGCGAGGGAAGCGGCAGGCTCTACCGGGTCGACCCCGCCGGCTGAGCAGGGCCGTCAGCAAGTTCGCCAGTTTACGCGCGTGGTGCGCCAGGCGAACACTCCTTGCCAATCGCCCCGGGAGAGCCGCCCCATGATCCTTACCGCCCGCCAGATCGTGCTCTCGCGCCGGCCCGAGGGCGCGGTGCGCTCTGGCGACTTCACTATCCGCGAGGTGCCCCTCGGCACGCCCGCGCAAGGCGAGGTGCTGGTGCGCAACCTGTGGCTCTCGCTTGATCCCTACATGCGGCTCTACATGGCCGAGAGCGGCAGCATCCACGGTTCGGTCCCGCTCGGCGAGCCGATGCCGGGTGGAGCCATCGGTGAGGTCGTCGCCAGCGCCAGCGAGGGGCTGCCGGTCGGTACGGTGGTGCTTTCGATGGCGCATGGCTGGCGCGATCACTACCTCGCACCCGCCGCGCAGCTGCAGCGGGTCGCCGCCGATGCGGGCCCGGTGCAGCGCTGGCTCGGCCTCTATGGGCTCACCGGCATCACCGCCTGGGGCGGCATCCACGGCGTTCTGAAGCCGCAGCCGGGTGAGACGCTGTTCGTCAACGCCGCCGCGGGGGCGGTGGGCTCGGTCGCGGTGCAGCTCGCCAGGCGCGCCGGCGCGCGGGTGATCGCCTCGGCGGGCTCCGACGAGAAATGCGCCTGGGTCAAGGAGCTCGGCGCGGATCATGCGATCAACTACCGGCATGAGCCTCTGGCGGATCGCCTGGCGGAACTCGCCCCCGAGGGGCTCCACACCGCCTTCGACAATGTCGGGGGCGAGCAGCTCGAGATCCTCATCGACGCCGCCGCGCGGCAGGGCCGGATCGCGCTGTGCGGCGCAATCGCGCTCTACGACAGCGCCAACTACCGCGCCGGCCCGCGCAACCTTTTCGCGACAATCGAGAAGCACGTGACGCTGACCGGTTTCAACGCCGGGTTCTACTTGCCGCGCGCGCCCGAGATCATCGCCGACCTCGCCGCCGCCGAGGCCGAGGGAGCGCTGGTCGAGAGCGAAACGATCGTCGAGGGGCTCGGCGCGATGCCGCAGGGCTTCATCGACCTCATGGATGGCCGCAGCCGCGGCAAGGTGCTGGTGAGGGTGTAGCGATGGATCTGGGCATCAGGGGCAGGCGGGCGCTGGTCAATGGCGGCAGCGCGGGGATGGGGCGCGGCGCGGCGCTCGCCCTGGCGCGCGAGGGGTGCGAGGTGTTCGTCTCCGCCCGCGGTGCCGAGCGGCTCGAGCGGACGTGCCGGGATATCGCCAAAGAGACGGGGGTAAAGGTCCAACCCCTCGTCGCCGATCATGCAAGCGAGGAGGGTCGCAAGGCGATCCTCGCCGCCATCCCCGATCCCGACATCCTTGTCGCCACCTGCGCCCCGCCGCCCTTCACCGGCGACTTCAGGACGGTTTCGCGCGAGGAGTTCGAGAAATCGGTCGCAACCGCGCTTCTCAGCCCCATCGACTATATCAAGGCCGTCGTCGGCCCGATGGTCGAGCGGCGCTGGGGGCGGATCGTCAACATCAGTACCGGCGCGGCGAAGTACCCGGCGGCGATGCGCGTGCTCTCCGGCCCGCCGCGCGCGGCACTCGCCAATTACTGCCACGCGATCTCGAAGGAACTCGCCCCGCACAACGTGACGATCAACTCGGTGCTGCCGGGGATGCACCACACACCTGGGATTGAGGAGGTGCTGGGCCCCCGCGCAACCGCCAACGGGCGCAGCTATGACGAGGAGGTCGACGCCTTCGTCAAGGCGGTGCGCCTGCCCGCAGGGCGCTTCGGCGATGCCGAGGACCTGGGAGCGCTGGTGGCGATGTTCTGCTCGGCCCAGGCGAGCTACGTCACCGGGCAGTCGCTGGTGGTCGACGGCGGGATCGGGACGTCGACGTTCTAGGCCGCCGCCCGGTAGCCGCTCCCGCGCACAAGCTGGCCCGGCCGCGCGCCGGTGCTCTCGTCGAAGCGGCGGATCACCTCGCCTGCAACGATGGTCGCCTCGTAGCCGCTCGCGCGCTGGTGGAGGCGGCGGCCGCCCGCAGGCAGGTCGCGCACCACCTCGGGCAGGTGCAGCCTCAGGCCATCGAGATCGATGACGTTGAGATCCGCCCGACCGCCCACCTTGAGCGTGCCCCGGTCGGTGAAGCCCACCGCCCGCGCTGCCTTGGCCCCGAGCATGTGCACCGCCTCGGCGAGGCCCAGCTTCAGCGGCCCGTCCTTCTGCACGAACTCGGTGAGGAGGTAGGTCGAATAGCTCGCATCGCAGATTGCCCCGTAGTGCGCGCCGCCATCGCCCAGGCCGGGGACGCAGTGGGGGTGGCGCAGCATCTCGTGCGCGCTGGCGAGGCTGGCGTTCTCGTAATTGCCGAGCGCGGCCAGGAACAGCCCGCGCCCCTCGGTCTCGAGCAGCCGGTCATAGGCGACCTCCTGCGGCGTGCACCCGCGCGCGGCGGCTTGCCCTGCCATGCTCATGTGCGCAGGGGGGGCATAGTCGGGCGGGTTATCGAGCGGGAACAGCCAGCGCCAGTTGCGCGCCAGTTCGTTGAAGGGGTGGCCGGGGGTGAAATCCTCGGACAGCAGCGCGGCGCGCAGGGCGGGATCACGCATCGCGGCGACCTGCTCGGGGATCGGGAGGTGTGCGATCTTGGCCCATGAGGGGCACAGCACGAAGGGGTGCACTGTCAGTTCGAGCCCCGCGATCAGCCCGATCGGGCGCGGCATCACCTGCGCGTGGGCGACACCGCCGTCGGCATTGGTGCGCTCGAGCATCTCGAGCACCCGCCGCCAGCGCGGCGGCGCGTCGTTGCCCGAGGCGAGGGTGAAGGTAGCCGGGCGGCCGCTCGCGGCGATCATCCGCTCGATCACGGGATATTCCTTGTCCCACCCGACAAAGGCGTCGAGCACCACCTGGAACGTCCCTGCACCGACGTCCGCCATTCCCCTGCCGATGGCTTCGAGCTCGGCGATGTCGGTGTCGAAGGTCGGGATCGCCTCGCCGTCGGCGGTCTTGTGGATGCTGAGGCGAGAGGTCGCGAAGCCCAGCGCGCCGGCGCGCATCGCCTCGGCGGTGAGGAGGCGCATCAGCGCGAGGTCCTCCTCGGTGGCGACTTCGCGCGCGGCACCCCGCTCGCCCATCGCATAGACCCGCAAGGGGGAGTGCGGCAGGTAGGCGGCGATGTCGATGTCGCGCCGTCCGGCGGCGACCTTGTCGAGATATTCGGGGAAGGTCTCCCAGTCCCAGTCCAGCCCCTCGCTCATCACCACGCCGGGGATGTCCTCGACCCCTTCCATGACGTTGATGAGCATCTCGTGATCGGCCTTGCGGCAGGGCGCGAAGCCGACCCCGCAATTGCCCATCACTGCGGTGGTGACCCCGTGCGAGGAGGAGGGGGAGAGCTCCTCGGCCCAGATGCACTGGCCGTCATAATGGGTGTGCACGTCGATGAACCCGGGGGTGACGATTTTTCCATGTGCGTCAATCTCTTGTGCCCCGCGCCCAAGGCCCTTGCCGATCGCTGCCACG
>JBJTSG010000198.1:0-6429 GCA_046076505.1 Erythrobacter sp.
CGGCGCCACGCGCATGGGCACGGTGAAGTCCTCGATCGGCATGGGCTCGCTGCTGTGGGCCGGGATCGGCGACACGATCCGCGTCTCGCTCTCCGCCGAGCCCGAGCAGGAAATCAAGGTCGGCTTCGAGATGCTCAAGGCCCTCGGCCTGCGCACCCGCGGTGTGCGCATCGTCTCGTGCCCCTCGTGCTCGCGTCAGGGTTTCGACGTGATCCGCACGGTGGAAGCGCTCGAGCAGCGGCTCGAGCACATCAAGACCCCGATGAGCCTTTCGATCCTCGGCTGCGTGGTGAACGGCCCGGGCGAGGCGCGCGAGACCGACGTCGGCCTCACCGGCGGCGGCGCAGGCAAGCACATGGTCTACCTGCGCGGTGTGACCGACCACACCATCCAGGACGAGGACATGCTCGATCACATCGTGCGCCTCGTGGAAGAAAAGGCCGCCGAGATCGAGCGCGGCGAGGCGACCGCCTTCGACCCGCACGCGGCGCCGGCGCGCACGGTAGAAGCCGCCGAGTGATCCGCGCCGCGATTGCCGCATCCATGGCGCTGGCGCTCGCCGGTTGCGCCACAACGCCCGCCGCTTCCCCGCACCCCGAAGCGCGCGCCTATGTTCCGAGCATCACGGCGATGGCCGATGTCGATGCCGCGCTCGCCCGCGCGGACGGTTCGGGCAAGCGGGTGCTGCTGGTGCTCGGCGCCAACTGGTGCCACGACAGCCGCGCGCTCGCAGGCTGGCTCGAAACCCCGCGCTTCGCGGCGCTCACCGCCGCGCGCTACGAGGTGGTGTTCGTCGATGTCGGGATGCCGCAGACCGGTGCGGGCGTGAACCTCGACGTGCCCCGCCGCTTCGGCCTCGCCGAGATGAAGGGCACCCCGGCCCTCCTCGTGCTGACGCCCGAGGGCAAGCCGGTCAACCTCGACACCGCCGCTGGCTGGCGTAACGCCGCAAGCCGCAGTGAGGAGGCGATCCTCACCGAGCTTGCAAGCCTCGCCGACGCGCCGGCGGCATGATCGCCGCCCTGCTCCTCGCCGTCGCGCTCGCGATGGACGCCTTCGCCGTCGCGCTCACGCAAGGCGCGAAGTTCCGCCCGGACGCGCGCGGGGGGCTCGCGATCGCCGCGACCTTCGGCGTGTTCCAGGCGCTGATGCCGCTCGCCGGCTGGGCGGTGGGCGCGGTGGCGCTCGCCTCCATCGAGGCTTTCGACCACTGGATCGCCTTCGGCCTCCTCGCCTTTCTCGGGGTGCGGATGCTCGGCGGTCATGTCGGCGAGGAGGAAGCCGCCCACGCGCTCACCGGCCGCGCGCTGCTGCTGGCGGGCCTTGCGACCAGCATCGACGCGCTCGCCGCCGGGCTCACCCTGCCGACCCTCGGCGTGCCGCCGATCCTCGCCGTGGTGCTGATCGGCGGCGTCACCGTGCTGCTGAGCGGCGCGGGCGTATTGCTCGGGCGGCACGCGGGCGAACACCTGGGCGAATGGGCCGAGCGCGCGGGCGGGCTGATCCTGATCGGGCTCGGGCTCAACATCCTCGGCCAGCACATGGGCTGGCTGTAGAGCGGGCGCGTGCTCCACGTCGTCCACCACGCCGACTACATGGCCCCGCGCCCGGAGAGGGGCTCGTTCCGCTTCGACAAGTACTACCTCGTCATGGAGGAACTGCGTGCGAGCGGCCATCCCCTCACCGTCCACGCGCCCGAGCCCATGCCCCGCGAATGGCTCGAGGCGGTGCACTGCCCCGACTATGTCGACGAGGTGCTGCGCGCCGAGGTTCCGCGCCACAAGGAGCGGCGGATCGGCTTCCCGGTGACCCCCGCGATTGCCTCGCGGGTGAGGCACACCAACGGCGGCACCTGGCTTGCCGCGCAGCTCGCAAGGGAGCACGGCTACGCGGCCAACTCCGCCGCCGGGAGTCACCATGCACTCCACGACACGGGCGCGGGTTACTGCGTGTTCAACGACCTTGCCGTCACCGCCAACCGCCTGATCGCGGAGGGCAACGCGCGCCGCGTGCTGATCGTCGATTGCGACGTCCACCAGGGCGACGGCACCGCCAGCCTCACCGCGGGGCGGGAGGACATCTTCACCCTCTCGCTCCATGCCGAGAAGAACTTCCCGGTGAGGAAGGCACGTTCGAGCCGCGACGTGTCCCTTCCCGACGGCACCGACGACGATGGATACATGGCCGCCCTCACGCGCCACCTGCCAGAGGTCATCGCCGACTTCGCCCCCGACTTCGTGCTCTATCAGGCGGGCGTCGATCCGCACGAAGCGGACAAGCTCGGACGCCTCGCGCTCACCGACGCCGGCCTCGCCACGCGTGACCGCTTCGTGGTGGGCGAGACGCGCCGCCGGGGCCTGCCGATCGCGAGCGCGCTGGGGGGCGGATATGGCGACGATCCGCGCGCCGTCGCCGCGCGCCACGCCGCATCGATGCTGACCATGGCCAAGCAGAACGCCGTATTCGCGGCAGGCCCGGCGACGAGCGGAGACTAACATACGATAGAATGCCTAGGCCCTTATTGGGAACGCAGAGGCAGGCGTTTACGTTACGACATGATGAAGCGGCGCGACCTACTCAAGGGTACTTTGGCTGTCGGAGCGGCACTCGCTCTGCCGAGCCGCGTTTTCGCTTCCGTCGCGCCCGGCACCCCGCGTGACCGCATCCTCTTCGACATCGCCCGCCGCGAGCTGATGCGCGCCGGCGACGCGATCTGGAAGCACGACATCGTCGGCATCGCCGACTTCGGCCTCCACTCCGCCAAGCCCCGCTTCCACTTCGTCAACCTGGAACGCGGGGAGGTGATGAGCCACCACGTCAGCCACGGCACGGGCTCGGACTACCAGCACGACGGCTGGCTCAAGCAGTTCTCGAACCTCGAAGGCTCGAACGCGACCAGCCGCGGCGCCTATGTCACTTGGGAATGGTACAAGGGCCGCTATGGCACCTCGGTGCGCCTGGGCGGGCTCGACCAGACCAACAGCGCGGCGCTGCAACGCTACATCGTCATGCACCACGCCGACTATGCCGAGCCCGAGCATCTCGCCCGCTACGGCAAGATGGGCCGCTCGAACGGCTGCTTCGCGATGGGCACCGCGCAGTTCCACGACGCGCTGATGTACCTCTCGGGCGGACGCCTGCTGTTCGCCGACAGCCTGGGGCTCGAGGAGGACGGCAGCATCCAGCCGGTCCCCGAACTGGCGATGTACGACCGCAAGCCGCTCAATTTCGGCCCGGGACCGGTCGCCAGCGCCTACTGATGGCGGCGGTACGACGGAGCACGTCGTCCGTTGTCTTCGCACTTCTCTGGGCGATCATCGGCAGCGCACTGATCGGCGGCACCGTGCTCGTCATCGTGCTGATTCTCGATGGCACGGCCTTCGGCATTTACGAGAGCCCATGGCTGGCCCTCTTCGCTCCCTTCGCCTTCGCAGCGCCGAGCCTGCTCGTGGTGATTCCCTGCACGCTGCTATTCGGCGTGCCGAGCATTATGGTCATCGACCGGCTCCGCATGAGCAAGTGGCCTGCGCTTGGCGTCTGTCTCGCAGGAGCGATCCTCACCCAGATCGCCGCCGTCCGGCTGACGTTCTGGGACGAGTACGCGAAGATCGGCGACTATTGGTTCACCGCGCCCTTCGCCCTCGGCGCGGCCCTTATCCTGTGGTGGCGGCTGACGCGCGCCCGCTGATCAGGTATCCTTGAGGTCGTCCTCGATCACGATAACCTCGCTCGTCGGCTTGTCCGAGCGATTGCGCACGCGCGGCTTGTCGAGGCTGGCGAGGACCGGCGCGTCGCGGCCATAGATGTCCTTGAAGGTCGCCATCTCGCCGTTGATGTCCGAGGCCATGGTGAAATAGGTGATGTAGGCCGCCCAAGGCTTCTCCAGCTTCACCTTGGTGTATTTGCGCGAATTGGCGATCGTCACCGCCTCGTCCTTGGTCGCGCCCTTGCCGAGGATCGCCATGGTCATCGCCAGCTCCAGCGCGCGCTCGGTGCGCACGCAGCCGTGCGAGAGCGCGCGGAAGTCGTTGGCGAACAGGTGGCGGGAGGGCGTGTCGTGGAAGAAGATCGCGTGCTCGTTGGGCATCTCGAGCTTCATCAGCCCCAGCGAATTGCCCGGCCCGGGCTGCTGGACGACGGTGATCGTCCCGTTCGCCGAGCGCGTGCCGACATAGCCGTTGGCCTTGGCCCAACCCGGGTTGCCGAGGACCCTGGCGCCCAGCCCCTCGCCCTTCACGATCGACTGCGGCACCGTCCAGGTCGGGTTGAACACCACGCCCTCGACCGTCTCGGCGAGCTGCGGCGTGGCGGTGCGCCCGGGCTTGCCGACGATCGTGCGGTAGGTGCTGATGATCTTGTTGCGCACGGTCAGCCGCAGCTGGAACTCGGGCACGTTGGTGATGAGGTATTGCGAGCCGAGGTCGCGCGCCAGCCAGCGCCACCGGTCCATGTTGGCGCGGATCAGCTTGCGCTTGGCGACGGCGCTCGCCGGGGTGGCGGCCAGCTCGGCCTTGAGCCGCGCATAATCGGGGTGGGTCGGGTGCAATTTGGCGAGCGTGCCGGCGATGTCGCCGCTCTTGAGCGCGTCGGCGAGCACGTCGCCGGTGCGGTGGAGGTCGCGGTCGGGATCGACGACGAACCACTGCTGGCGCGCGTCCATCGGAGTGCGCCCGTCGCGCAGGTCCTCGACCAGCCAGGCGAAGCTTTGCGACGCGACCTGATTGAGTTCCGTCGAGGGACCGGAGGCGATCGCCACCTTGAGCGGCTCGAGATCGTAGTCCTTGGGATCGAGACCTTCGCTGCCGATCCCCTCGATCACCGCGACGAGCTGGCGCGCCTGCGCGAGGGTCCAGGTCTGCACCGCGGGCGCCTCGGCGGGGAGCGCCTGAACGACAGGCTGCGCGGTGGTGGGCGGGAAAGCCTGCGAGAAGGCCTCCGACTGCTTGCCGGTCGGTGCAGGTGACGGAGAAGGCGTAGGCGCGGGTGCTGTCTGGCCTTGAGCGACCTTGACGATCGCCGGGCCGCCGGTCGGCTTCACGGGCGCGATCGGGCGCCGCGCAGGCACCGCGTCCTGCGCCAGCGCGGCTGTCGCCACGAGCGCCGCCACGGCGCTGCCACCTGCCAGTTTACCCAACAACCTGATCATTCGTCTTCGCTTTCATCGCCCCGCGCCGCAAGGAAGCTGCGGCCATGCGTGTGGAGGGCAGCTATTACCCGCTGCGCCCTGCCCGTATCAACCATCTTCGCTTTCACCTGCATTAATCTTCACGGGCGTGACCTTGCGCGACGCCGCGCCTATGGAACGCGCGATGCCGCCCGCCCGCCACCCCCTGCTGCCCTTCGCCGCCGCGCTGATGGGGGTGGGGTTCCTGTCGATGATGGACGCCTTCATGAAGGAGGCCGCACTCCTCATCGGGGCCTACACCGCCACCGTGCTCAGGGCGATGATCGGCACTGCGATCATCGCCCCGATCTGGCTGTCGCGCCGCCCTGCCCCGCCGACCCGCGCGGTGATGAAGCTCCACGTCGAGCGCGCGCTGGTCTCGGCCTTCATGGCGCTGACCTTCTTCTACGCGATCACCAAGCTGCCGCTCGCCGAGGCGATCGCCCTGTCCTTCATCGCCCCGCTGGTGGCGCTCTACCTTGCCCGCGTGCTGCTGGGCGAGACGATCAGTCGGGCCGCCACAGGCGCGAGCCTGCTCGGCTTTGCCGGCACGCTGGTGATCGTCGGCGGGCGGATCGGCGGCGGCACCTTCGATGAGGACGCGATGCTCGGCACCGCCGCGCTGTTCGTTTCGGCGCTGCTCTATGCCTACAACTTCATCGTCATCCGCAGGCAGGCGCAGGTCGCCGGGCCGCTCGAGATCGCGACCTTCCATTCGGGCATCGGTGCGCTGGTGCTTTTGACCCTCGCGCCCTTCCTGTGGGAGGCACCCTCGCGGGAGGCGCTGGTCCCGCTGGTTGTTGCCGGCGCACTCACGGTGGCGGGCTCGCTGTCGATCGCCTGGGCCTATGCCCGCGCCGAGGCCAGCGCGCTGGTGCCGACCGAGTATTCGGGCTTCGTCTGGGCAGCGATCTTCGGCTGGGCGTTCTTCCGCGAGCCGGTCACCTGGCCGACGCTTGCCGGAACCGCGCTGATCGTCACCGGCTGCTGGCTTGCCGCCCGCGCGCCCCGCGCCGCCGCTGCTGCCACCGCATAGGCCCTTTACCCAAGGGCACCCCCCTTGACCTCGCGCGCGCGGCGGCGCAGGGGACGCGGCATAATCCGCGCCCTTGGTGGATCGGGGGCGGCTCAACCTCGAAAGGACGGACCTCTCCCATGACCGCAATCGGCCAGGATTCGCTCGGCACGCGCCAGATGCTTGACGTGAACGGCAAGCAGTATGCCTACTACTCGCTCGCCAAGGCCGCCGAGCAGCTGGGCGACAT
>JBJTSG010000199.1:0-6653 GCA_046076505.1 Erythrobacter sp.
ATCACCACCATCGCGCCCGCGCATATCGAGAACCTCGGCAGCCTCGAGGCGATCGCCGACGAGAAGGCGCAGATCTACACCGGCCTCGTCCCCGGCGGCATCGCCATCGTGCCTGCCGACAGCGAATGGGCCGAGCGGCTGGCCGGCCACGCCCGGGCCTGCGGGGCGAAGGTCATCACCTTCGGCCGCGCGCCGACCGCCGATGTGCGGCTGCTCGATGCCATCCCGGCGGCGGGCGGCGGCTCGCTGATCACCGCGGACCTCGGCGACCGGCGCATCTGCTACCAGCTTGCCGAGCCCGGCGAGCACTGGATCGTCAATTCGCTGGGCGTGATCGCCGCCGTGCGCGCGGCAGGCGGCGACCTCGCCAGCGCCGGCCTCGCGCTTGCCGAAATGGGCGGGCTGAAGGGCCGGGGCGCGCGGCACCAGATCGCCGTGCCCGGCGGCAGCGCGCTCCTCATCGACGAGAGCTACAACGCCAACCCCGCCTCGATGCGCGCGACATTGAAGGCGCTCGCCGCCACGCCCGCCACCCGCCGCATCGCGGTGCTTGGGAGCATGAAGGAACTCGGCGACTTTTCAGAGGCGTTTCACCGCCAGCTCACCGCCCCCTTGCACGAGGCAGGTGTCGATCACGTGATCCTCGTCGGTGACGAGATGCGCGCGCTGGCGGACGAGTTGGGGAAAGGTGGAAATCCCTCGCTTGGCAAGGCCTTCACCTTCGCCCATTGCGGATCGCCTGCCGAAGCGATTGCGGCGCTCGGGGAATTCGGTCTCGCAGGGGGGGATGCGGTGCTGGTGAAGGGTTCCAATTCGGTCGGATTGGGCAGGCTTGTGGCACATTACACCGAGCACGCCCGCGCGGGAGGCTGACGCCCGCCTGTGTGCGGGCACCAAAGGACGACTGAATGCTCTATCTGCTTGCCGAGTGGCTTGGCTTCGAAGGCATCCTCAATCTGGTGCGATACCAGAGCTTTCGCGCCGGTGCGGCACTGATGACCGCGCTCCTCATCGGCCTCGTGATCGGACCCCGCTTCATCAACCTCCTGCGCGTGCGGCAAGGCAAGGGCCAGCCGATCCGCGAGGATGGGCCGCAATCGCACCTCGCCAAGCGCGGCACGCCGACGATGGGCGGGCTGATGATCCTCGTCGCGCTGACGCTGTCGCTGCTGATCTGGATGAACCTTACGAACCCCTTCGTCTGGGCGTGCATCGCGGTCACGCTCGGCTTCGGGGTGATCGGCTTCCTGGACGACTACGACAAGGTCTCGAAGAACAGCCATGCGGGCGTGCCCGGGCGGGTGCGGCTGTTGGGCGAGTTCGTGGTGGCAGGGATCGCCGCCTGGCTGATCGTTAGCCAGATCAACACCAACCTCTACCTTCCCTTCCTCACCGGTGTGTCGATCCCCTTGGGGCCAGCCTATTACGTTTTCGCCGCCTTCGTGATCGTCGGCGCGGGCAACGCGGTCAACCTCACCGATGGATTGGACGGCCTTGCGATCATGCCGGTGATCATCGCCGCAGGCACCTTCGCGATCATCTGCTACCTCGCGGGACGTGCGGACTATTCGAACTACCTCGGCATCCCGCACGTGCCCGGCGCAGGGGACCTTGCGATCTTCTGCGCCGCGATCATGGGCGCGGGGCTCGCCTTCCTGTGGTTCAACGCACCGCCGGCCGCGGTGTTCATGGGCGACACCGGCAGCCTTGCCTTGGGCGGCGCATTGGGCGCGGTCGCGGTCGCCTCGCACCACGAGGTCGTCCTCGCGATCGTCGGCGGGCTGTTCGTGCTCGAGGCGGTGAGCGTCATCGTCCAGGTGTTCTGGTTCAAGCGCACCGGCAAGCGGATCTTCCGCATGGCGCCGATCCACCACCATTTCGAGCAGCTCGGCTGGAGCGAGAGCAAGGTCGTGATCCGCTTCTGGATCATCGCCATCGTGCTTGCGCTGATCGGCCTTTCGACGCTGAAGCTCAGGTAGGCGAGGGGCGCGCGGCGTGATCACCTCCCCCGCCTTCAAGGGTAAGCGCTATGCGGTGCTCGGCCTTGCCCGTTCGGGCGCGGCCGCGGCCGAGGCGCTGCTCGCGAGCGGGGCGGAGATCATCGGCTGGGACCGCCAGCCCCACGCGCGAGAACCCTATGAAGGGCGCTGCCGTCTGATCGACCCGCTGGAGCTCGACCTCACGGGCTTCGCCGGCGTGATCGTCTCCCCCGGCGTGCCGCTGAACACCCACCCGATCGGCCCGCACGTGTGGCAGTATGGCCTCCCCGTGATCGGCGATATCGAGCTGTTCGCGCTGGCCCGCGGCAGCCTGCCGCCGCACAAGGTGGTCGGGATCACCGGAACCAACGGCAAATCGACCACCACTGCGCTTGTCCACCACATCCTCAAGACCGCAGGCGTGCGCAGCGTGATGGGCGGCAACATCGGCGAGCCGATCCTCGGGCAGGAGCCGCTGCCGGAGGGCGGGGTCTACGTGCTCGAGCTGTCGAGCTTCCAGATCGACCTCACCTTCACGTTGGATTGCGACGTCGCCGCGCTCACCAACATCACGCCCGACCACCTCGACCGCTATGCCGACTTCGCAGCCTATGCCGCGGCCAAGGAGCGGCTGTTCCAGATGCAGGCGACCGGCACCGCAATCGTCTGCGACGAGGACGAGCCGACCCGCGCCATCGCGGACCGCCTCGCCGCCGAGGGCAAGCCGCTGGTGCGGGTGAAGACCGACGACCTCGCCGCCGCAGGCCTCGCCGAGGGACGCTCCCCTTCGCTCGCCGGGCCCCACAACGCGCAGAACGCCGCCGTCGCGGTGGCAATCTGCCGCGAGCTCGGCCTCACGGAGGCACAGATCGCGCAGGGGCTCGCCACCTATCGCGGGTTGCCGCACCGCATGGAGCGGGTCTGCGAGGCCAAGGGCGTCGTCTACATCAACGATAGCAAGGCCACCAACGCCGCCTCCGCCGCCCCGGCGCTCGCCGCCTTCCCGCCCGATCCTGCCATCAACGGCGGAGCGCCCCGCATCCACTGGATCGTCGGCGGGCTTCCCAAGGAGGATGGGCTCGGGGAATGCGCCCGCCACCTCGGCAATGTCGCCGCGGCCTATACCGTG
This sequence comes from Erythrobacter sp., assembly GCA_046076505.1. Classification (GTDB taxonomy): domain Bacteria; phylum Pseudomonadota; class Alphaproteobacteria; order Sphingomonadales; family Sphingomonadaceae; genus Erythrobacter. The sequence goes on from JBJTSG010000199.1 coordinate 3,109, forward strand.
GGCGAGGCCGGGCCGATGTTCGCCGAGCTGCTCGAGGGTCAGGTGAAGGTCGAGCGCTGCGAACTGATCAGCGAGGCGGTGCGCCGCGCCGAGGAAGTGGCGCGCCCCGGCGAGGTTGTGCTCCTCTCGCCCGCCTGCGCCTCCTACGATCAGTTCCGCGACTACGAGAAGCGCGGCCACCACTTCCGCCAGATGGTCGGCGTCATCACCGGCTGCGACACCTGCGAGGAAGTTGCCCCGGGGGGTTCCGCCGCATGAGCTTTCCCGCCTACACGCCCGTCGCCCGCTCCACCGGCACTTACCTGCCGCCCGCGACCATTCAGCGCCGCTGGCGCGACAAGGTCCGCGTGTGGTGGCGCGAAATCGACAAGGTGCTGCTGCTGCTGATCGTAGCGCTGATGGGCATCGGGCTCATCGCCGTCGCCGCCGCCTCTCCCGCCAGCGCCGATCAGCTTTCGACCGCCAAAGAGCGGCTTGACGGGTTCATGTTCTTCAAGCGGCACATCGTCTTCCAGCTGATGGGCCTGTCGCTGATGATCGGCCTCAGTTTCCTCGACCGCGACCAGGCGCGGCGGCTCGGCATCCTTGTCGGCGCGATCATGCTCGCCCTCCTCTTCGTCGTGCCGATCATTGGCGAGGAGAAGAACGGCGCGCGGCGCTGGATCAATGTCGGCATGTCCTTGCAGCCCTCCGAGTTCCTGAAGCCCGGCTTCGCGATCATCTGCGCCTGGGTGCTGAGCTGGAAGGTGCGCGAGCCGAACCTGCCGGTGATCTGGTATGTCTCGGGCTTCTTCGGCCTGATCGCGGGCCTGCTGATGCTCCAGCCGAACCTCGGCGACGCGATCCTGTTCGGCGGGATCTGGCTCGTCATGGTGCTGCTCGCCGGGATGCCTTGGCAGCGCATCGCCATCCTCGGCGGCGTCGGCGCGACCGGGCTCGTCCTTGCCTACATGTTCTACGACAACGCCCGCCATCGCATCGACGGGTTTTTGGGCGGCGGCACCGCCTTCGACCAGGTGGACCTTGCCCAGCGCACCATCACCGCCGGCGGCTGGACCGGCACCGGCCTGTGGCTGGGCATGCGCAAGATGAACCTGCCCGAGGCGCACACCGACTACATCTTCTCGGTGATCGGCGAGGAGTTCGGCCTGCTCGCCTGCGGCGCCATCGTCATGCTCTACTGCGCGCTGGTGATGCGCGCGCTGAGCCGCCTGGTGGGCGAGGACAACCTTTTCGCGCTGCTCGCCGCCGCCGGCCTCATCACCCAGTTCGGCGGACAGGCCTTCATCAACATCCTCGTGAACCTGAAGCTCTTTCCCTCCAAGGGGATGACCCTGCCGCTGATCTCCTACGGGGGCTCATCGACACTGGCGGTGTGCTTCACGCTTGGGCTATTGCTGGCGATCACCCGGCGCAATCCCTTCCTCGCCCGCGAGAACGGCGGTTTGCGCGACCTGATCGAACGCAAGGAAGAGCGTCCATGACGAGCGAGCCGCGCACCGGCGCCACCCGCCACTATGTCCTTGCCGCCGGCGGCACGGGCGGGCACCTGATCCCGGCCTTCGCGCTCGCGGCAGAGCTGCACCAGCGCGGCCACCACGTCGCGCTGATCACCGACGCGCGCGGGGCGACGATCCCCGGCAAGCCCGACTACCTGCCCGCGCACGTTATCCCCGCCGGCCGCTTCGACAAGAACCCGCTGCGCTGGCTGGGCGCGGTGCGATCAGTACTGGAAGGGCGCAGCATGGCCCTGCGCCTGTTCGAAAGCTTCGAGCCTTCCGCGCTCGTCGGCTTCGGCGGCTATCCGGCCTTTCCGGCGCTGCTCGCCGCGCGCGCTGCCGGCCTGCCGAGCATCGTCCACGAGCAGAACGCGGTGCTGGGCCGGGTCAATCGCCTGATGGCGGGCCGGGTCGATGCGATCGCCACCTCCTACGAGGAGGTCGACCGCCTGAAGCCCAAGCACGCGTCCAAGGTCCACCTCACCGGCAACCCGGTGCGCGCCGAGGTCCTCGCCTTGCGCGAACAGGATTTCCCTGCCTTCACCGAGGAGAGCCTGTTGCGCATCCTCGTCACCGGCGGGTCGCAGGGCGCGCGCGTGCTCTCCGAGGTCGTGCCCGACGGGCTCGCCATGCTGCCCCCGGCGCTGCGCCAGCGCCTGCAGGTCACCCAGCAGTGCCGCGCCGAGGACCTCGAGGCGGTGCGCCGGCGCTATGCCGAGCATGACATCCCCGCGGAACTCGGAACCTATTTCGAGGACATGCACGAACGGCTCGCCGACGCGCACCTTTTCATCGGCCGCGCCGGTGCCTCGACCATTGCCGAGCTCACCGCAGTGGGACGGCCGGCGATCCTCGTGCCGCTGCCCATCGCCACCGACGATCACCAGGCGGCGAACACCCGCGAGATGGTGAAGGCCGGCGGCGCGCGGATGATCCGGCAGGAGGCCTTCCAGCCCAAGGAGCTCGCCAAACAGATCCAGGTCATGGCACTCAATCCGCAGAGCCTCGCCAACGCGGCGCACTGCGCCTTCAACTGCGGGCGGCCTGATGCAGCGAAGGCGCTTGCCGACCTCGTCGAGGGGATGAGCGGGATCGACCTCATGGACGTGATCCGGGTCGGCGAGGCAGCCCCGGCTGGCGTCGCAGCCGCCGTGCGCCCGATCACCGGCACCGCGCACGAGGCGGCCAAGGACAGGGTGGATCAATGAGGGGCGTCGGCACGGACATCGGCATCATCCATTTCGTCGGCATCGGCGGGATAGGGATGAGCGGCATCGCCGAGGTGATGCACAACCTCGGCTATCGGGTGCAGGGCAGCGACATCGCGGAAGGCCCGAGCGTGGAGCGCCTGCGCGCGCGCGGGATAACGGTTCACGTCGGCCATGTGCGCGAGAACGTGGAAGGGGTTGCCGTCGTCGTCACCTCGACTGCGGTGCGCCGCACCAATCCCGAGGTCGCCGCTGCGCTTGAGGCGCGCGTTCCCGTGGTTCGCCGCGCCGAGATGCTCGCCGAGCTGATGCGTTTGAAGTCCACCGTCGCAGTGGCCGGCACCCACGGCAAGACCACCACGACCAGCATGATCGCGACGCTGCTCGATGCGGGCGGAATCGACCCCACCGTCATTAACGGCGGGATCATCGAGCAATATGGCTCCAACGCCCGGCTGGGCGATTCCGACTGGATGGTGGTGGAGGCCGACGAGAGTGACGGCAGCTTCCTGCGCCTTGATGGCACCATCGCAGTCGTCACCAATATCGACCCTGAGCACCTCGACCATTACGGGGACTTCGACGGCGTGAAGAAGGCGTTTGTGGAGTTCATCCACAACGTCCCCTTCTATGGCGCGGCGGTGCTGTGCGTGGATCATCCGGTGGTGCAGGCGGTGATCGGCGCGGTGCGCGATCGCAAGGTCGTGACCTATGGCTTCTCGCTTCAGGCCGATATCTGCGGCGTCAACGTGCGCAGCGCCGAGGGCGGCAACAGCTTCGATGTGATCGTGCGCCAGCGCGGTCTCGAAGATCGCCGGATCGAGGGCGTGCATCTGCC
>JBJTSG010000200.1:0-3595 GCA_046076505.1 Erythrobacter sp.
CGCCCCCTTGCTGGAGGACTTTCTGGCGGGCGGCGGCAGGTCGCTCTACCGCTTTGCCGACCATGTCGGCGCGCGGCGGGTGGAGCTGCCGCGGGCGCTGATGAACGTGAATTACCCCGAGGACTTGGCCTAGCCTCGTCATTGCGAGCCGCAGGCGAAGCAATCCATGGTCCGACGGTTTCTTCAGGCGCAACCTTGGTCCATGGATTGCCGCGTCGCTACGCTCCTCGCAATGACGAGAGTCAGAGCTTCAGCATCTGCTTGCCACGGTTCTGCCCGCTGAACAGGCGCTGGAGGGTCGCCGGCGCGTTCTCGAAGCCGTGCTGGATGTCCTCCTGGTACTTGAGCGTGCCATCCTTGACGAAGCCTTCGAGGCGCTTGCGGATGCCGGGGAACTCGCTCGCCCAGTCGAGCACGATGAAGCCCGCCATCGTGCCCCGGCGGAACACGAGGTTGAAGTAGTTCTCCGGACCCGCGGGCAGCGTCCCGGTCTCGTAACGGCTGATCCCGCCGCAGATCACCACCCGCGCGCCGGTGGCGATGCAGGCGAGCATGTCATTGAGGATCTTGCCGCCGACATTGTCGTAGATCACGTCCACCCCGCGGGGGCACAGCTCGCGGATCTGCTGCTTCACGTTCCCGGCCTTGTAGTCGATCGCGGCGTCGTAGCCCGCCTCGCGCACCAGCCAGTCGCACTTGTCCTGCCCGCCGGCGATGCCGACCACGCGGCAGCCGGCGATCTTCGCGAGCTGGCCGACGATGCTTCCCGTCGCCCCCGCCGCGCCGCTGACGAGCACGGTGTCGCCCGCCACCGGCTTGCCGACCTTGAAGAGGCCGCAATAGGCGGTGAGCCCGGTGGTCCCCAGCACCGACAGCACCGCGGTGGGGGAGAGTTCGGTCTCGACCTTGGTCAGCTCTTTGGCGTCGGTGACGAGGTACTCGGTCCAGCCGGTGGTGCCGAACAGCATGTCACCCACCGCGTAGCGACCGCCGTTGGAGGCGACGACCTCGCAGATCCCGCTGCCGCGCATCACGTCGCCGATCGCCATCGGGGCGACATAGTCGGCGATATTTTCCATCCAGCCCTTCTGCGCCGGGTCGAAGCCGAGATAGTGGGTCTTGAGCAGCACCTGACCCGGTGCCGGGTCGGGCAGCTCGGTGGTGACGAGCTTGAAGTCGTTCTCGATGTCGATCTGGCGGCTGCGCGGGTGGCCATTGAGAAGCCATTGGCGGGTGGTGGTGGGCATAGCTCGCTCTCCGATGTGAAATACTCGTCATGCTGAACTTGCTTCAGCATCCATTTTGCGGCCCGCTCCGCCGGTGCGTGGGGAGCGATGGACCCTGAAACAAGTTCAGGGTGACGAGGAAGGCTAATGGAGTGGCCAGACCCGCCCCTCCACGGACAAAAGTGTCAGTCGAGCGCACCCGCCCCTGTGGTAGTCTCTCCAGCACTGTCGGGGAGAGAGACGATGGGCGTTGAGACTCACAAGACCTTCTGCCGCTTCTGCCATGCCAATTGCGCGATGGAGGTCGACGTTGCGGACGGGAAAGTGGTCGAGGTCCGCGGCGACCCGCAAGATCCGGCCTATGGCGGCTACACCTGCATGAAGGGCCGCGAGCTGCCCGATTCCCACAATTCAGAAAACCGCCTGCACTACCCGCTGGTCCGGGACGCGAACGGGGAGTTCAAGGCAGTCAGGATGGACGAGGCTCTGGCCCACGTCGCATCGGAACTGCGCCGGATCATCGACCAGCACGGGCCGCACTCGGTCGCGGTCTTCATGGGCTCGGGCGGCTTCCAGAACTCCGCCGCGATGGCTGCCTCGCTGTCCTTCGCCAATGCCGTCGGCAGCCGCAACTTCTACACCTCGGTGACATTGGACCAGCCGGCCAAGGTCTTCACAACGCAACGCTACGGCAAGTGGATGGCGGGGCCCAACACCTTCTCGGAGAGCGACGTCGCCTTCTTCATCGGCAACAACCCGATCGTCTCGCACTACTCGCCGGTCGGCGGGGTGCCGCCCTTCAGCCCCTCGCGCCGCATCCGCGACAAGAAGCTGGAAGGCATGAAGCTGATCGTTGCCGACCCGCGCGAGAGCGATGTGGCGCGGCTCGCCGACATCCACCTGCCCGTGAAGCCGGGCGAGGACCCGGCGATGCTGGCGGGAATGCTGAACGTGATCATCGCGGAAGGGCTCTACGACCGCAACTTCGTGGCAGCGCACGTCGACGGCTTCGACGAGCTGGCGGACGCTGTGAAGGCCTTCCCGCCCGAGGTCGCCGCAGAGCGCGCGGGTCTGGACAAGGATCAGCTGATCGCCGCCGCACGGATGTTCGCGGGCGGCACCAAAGGCTGCGCGGTCACCGGCACCGGGCCCGAGATGGCGGGCAACGGGACGCTCACCGAGTATCTGGTGGTCTGCCTCAACACGATCTGCGCGCGCTTCAAGCAGGAGGGCGAGAAGGCCGCGATCCCGGGCGTGTTCAGCCCCTACCAGACCGCCCGGCGCGCGCAGGTCGGTCCGCCGGTGCCGATGTTCGGTGCGGAAGGGATGCCCAAGTCGCGCTTCCGGGGCCTCGGCCACCTCGGCTGGGAGATGCCCTGCAACGTCCTCGCCGACGAGATTCTTACGCCCGGCGAAGGCCAGGTGCGCGCGCTGATCTCGGTCGGCGGCAATCCGGTGGTGGGCTTCCCCGACCAGGCCAAGATGGTCCGCGCCCTGGACGATCTCGAACTCTTCGTGCAGATCGATCCGTGGATGAGCGCGAGCGCCAAACGCGCCGACGTGGTGCTCGCGCCCTCGCAGTGTCTGGAGCGCGAGGACATCACCAGTCTCTCCGAATGGTGGCACGAGGAACCCTATGCCCGCTACACCGAAGCGGTCGTGGAGGCGCCGGGCGACTGCATCGACGAATACGAGATGTTCTGGACGCTGGCGCATCACCTCGGCATCCAGATGAACCTCGCCGGCGGCCCGCTGCCGATGGACCGCAAGCCGACGAAGCAGGAGTTCCTCGACCTTGCGGTGACCGGCTGCCTCGTGCCGCCCAGCCAGGTGCGCGCGGACTGCCGGGCGAACGGCGGGGCGGCGGTGATCTATCCCGAGAAGCACCCGGTGGTGCAGCCGGTCGACGAGAGCGATTTCCACCGCTTCGACCTCGCGGTGGGGGCCATGCCTTCCGAGATCCTCAAATACGCGGAGAACAGGAAAGCGCGCGAAGGCTTCGACTTTCGCCTCATCTCGCGGCGATCGAAGACGCGGTTCAATTCGATCGGCCATCCGCTCAAGAAGCTCCAGGCGAAGACCACCACCAACCCCGCCTACATCCACCCCGAGGACATCGCCGCGCTGGGTCTCGAGGAAGGCGGGCTGGTCGCGATCACTTCACCCCATGCCACCATCCACGGCGTGGTGAAGGCGAGCGACAAGGTGCGGCGCGGGATCGTCTCGATGGCGCATGCCTATGGCGATGCCGACGCGGGCAAGGAGGATGTGCGGGAGCGTGGTTCCTCCACCAATCGGCTCGTCAGCGAGGTGGTCGACTACGACCCGATCACCGGCCAGAGCCTGCAAAGCGCCATTCCGGTGAAGCT
>JBJTSG010000201.1:0-13224 GCA_046076505.1 Erythrobacter sp.
GCCTCTCGATGAACTCCTTTTCCCGGTCGAAGACATCGACCGAGTGGTCCGTTACCTCGCCGTGGATGCACAGCACGATGTCCTCGGCCTCCATGCGGGCGAGGACCGGGTAGATCTTTTCGACGTTCGTGACGCCCGCCGCCGAGTTGGTGGTGGCGTTCGCGGGATACATCTTGGCCGCCGTGAACACGCCCTCCGCCGCGCCGCGCGCAAGGTCGTCCGCATCGGTCGTGTCGGTGAGGTAGCAGGTCATCAGCGGGGTGAAGCTGACGCCCTCGGGCACGGCCGCGAGGATACGCTCGCGATAGGCCGCCGCGAGCGCCGTGGTCGTCACCGGCGGCGTCAGGTTCGGCATCACGATCGCCCGGGCGAACTGGCGCGCGGTGTAGGGCACCACCTCGCGCATCACCGCACCGTCGCGGAAGTGCAGGTGCCAGTCGTCGGGGCGGCGGATGGTGAGGCGGTCGGTCATGGCTTCCCCTTAGCTTTGCCCGTGCCTATCTGTCACGCATGAGTGGAACCAGATTGCTGTCGCGCGCCGTCATCCGCCTCTCGCCGCTGGGCGAGAGCGAGGATGTCGCTGCCTTCCTCCAGGGCCTCGTCACCAACGACGTGAAGGGCCCGCTCCCCTGCTACGCGGCGCTGCTCTCGGCGCAGGGCAAGCACCTCTTCGACTTCCTCGTGTGGGGCGATGGCACCGATCTGCTTCTCGACTTCGAGGCCGCCCATGCCGACGAGCTGGTCAAGCGGCTCTCCCTGTACCGCCTGCGCCGCAAGATCGAAATCACCCGCGACGAGAGCCTCGCCGTCCACTGGAGCCCGCTACCCCACGAGGCCCTGGCCCATGACCCGCGCCTCGCGGACCTCGGCCACCGCTGGCTGGGCCCGGCCGAGGGCGATCCGGCGGACGCGGCGTGGCTCGCCCACCGTCTGTCGCTGGGCGTGCCCGAGGGGCGGGCGGAACTGGGCGACATCCTGTGGCTCGAGACCAACGCGGTCGAACTCCACGGGGTCAGCTTCACCAAGGGCTGCTATGTCGGCCAGGAGAACACCGCGCGCATGAACTGGCGTCAGAAGGTCAACCGCCGGCTGGTGGTGGTGCCGCTGGCGCAGTCCGACGAGACGCGACAGGTTGCCGCCTACCCGGAACTCGGCCTCGCGGTCGATCACCTGCGGGTGGAGAGCCTCGATCCCGCCGCGCTTCCCGAATGGCAGCGCGTCGGGGTGACGCACGGCGATAGCTAGCCCGGCAGGTGCTCGGCGAAGCTCGCCTCGAGCATCGCCGTCGCCCGCTCACGCGCCGCATCGCGCGGCAGGTCCAGGGACTTCGCCAGCGCCCCGCCGATCAGCGCGTCGCCCAGCGCCAACAGCACCAGCGACAGCGTGTCGCGGTGCAGGCGGCGCTCGGCGAGATGTTCGGGCGGCTCGGTCGGGGCGAGCTCGTCGAGCAGGTCGTGGATCGTCGCGATGATCGGGTCGAGGGCGTCCTCGTTGCCCGTCAGCAGCATCCAACTGGTGAGCGCGCCGGCCCCCTCCCGGTCGAAGGCGTCGAAGGCGAGATCGACCACCTCGCGCGCCGAGCCGAGGCCCGCGAGGCTGGCATGGACCGCCTCGAGGATCGTCTCGCACACCGTTCGCGCGAGGTGCTCGGCGAGCGCCTTCTGCAGGCCCGAGGCCGAGCCGAAATGGTGCAGCAGGTTCGCGTGCGTGCGCCCGATGCGCGCCGAGACCGCCTTGAGCGTCACCGCCTGCGGCCCCGTCTCGATCAGCAGCGCCCGCGCTGCCTCGAGCGCGGACAGGCGCGATTCCTCGGGGGTTAGCCTTTTGCGCACGACCATAAGGCGCTCGCCCTAGGACTTTTTGCGCCTGCGAACAAGCGTGCCGGTCAGGCCGCGCGGGCGAATGGCGCAGGGTCCATGTCGGCCTCCAGATCGAGCGCGTACTCGACCGAATCGACCGCGCACTCCCGCGCCGCGCTGAAGCGCTGTCCGGGTCGTCCGGTGGGAACGAAACCGAGCTTCCTCAGCACCTTGCCCGACGCCGAATTGTCGGTGAAGTGCCCCGCAACCACCCGCCGGTGTCCAAGCGTGCGCGCGATCCTGAGCACCGCGCCCGCCGCTTCGGTGGCATAGCCGCGGCCCCAGTGGGCGCGCGCGATCCAGTAGCCGATCTCGGGCTCACCCTCATGCTCGCCCATCCCGGCAGCGCCGATCACCCCGACGCCGGGGAGCGTGACCAGGAAGTGCGGCAGGCGCATGTCTTGCGGCAGCGCGGCGAAGGCGCGGGCATCGTCGAGCGTATAGGGCCACGGCGCGCGGGCCAGATTGCGCACGATGCTCTCCTCGCCGATCCCGGCCAGGATTGCGCCGCTATCCTCGGGGAAAGCGGGCCGCAGGAACAATCTTTCACTGCGATGGAACATTCGAGTTCTCCCTTCCTCGTCCCGCGCCGCCCTAGGGCCGACCCGTGACAGTTTCGAGGCCGCAAAACATTATGATGTCGCAGCTTTTTCGAGGGAGAACGAAAAAGGGAGACGGACCCCCTCTGGTGAGGACGGTCCTGTCTCCCTCAAGAGGCAGGTCTTGCACCTGCCGGGACCATCCTCGCGGACGATCCCTTCATCGAATCGTCCGCTTACTCTGCGGCTTCGGCCATCGCGTCCACGGAGACGTATTTGCGGCCGAGCTTGCCCGCGTGGAATCGCACGACGCCGGCTTCGAGCGCGTAGAGGGTGTGGTCCTTGCCAATACCCACGTTGACGCCCGGGTAGACCTTGGTCCCGCGCTGGCGAATGATGATATTGCCGCCGATCACTTCCTGACCGCCGAACTTCTTCACGCCCAAGCGACGACCGGCCGAATCACGACCGTTGCGCGACGAACCGCCTGCTTTCTTGTGTGCCATGGTTCGGGTGCTCCTTATTCGGCCGAGGCGGCGGCTTCTTCAGCCGGGGCTTCGGTCTTGGTCTTCTTGGCGGCGGCCTTCTTCGGCTTGGCGGCTTCGGCAGCGCCCACGGCGGTGATGCGCAGCAGGGTCATCTGCTGGCGGTGGCCGTTCTTGCGGCGGTAGTTGTGCCGGCGGCGCTTCTTGAAGACGACCACCTTCTCGCTCTTGGCCTGGGCGATGATCTCGGCCGAGACAGTCACCGCGGCGGCATCGGCGAGGGTATCGCCTTCACCAGCCAGCAGGACGTCGCCCAGCGTGATCGTGTCGCCGGCTTCGCCCGCGAGCTTCTCAACGGCAATCTTGTCTCCGGCGGCAACCCGATATTGCTTGCCGCCCGTGCGCACTACAGCGAACATGGCTCTCTACTCTCAACTCTGGCTGGTCCGGCCAAGGAGGCAAATGCGCCACGCCAACCGAACGGCAATGCGAGGCTCGCGAAGGTGCGGGCCCCGGAAAGATGGTGGCCGTTAGGGGAAAGGCTGGCCTAAGTCAACGGCCCTGCACGCGCGGGCTTGCCAAAAAGTCGGACGAACCGCAGCCTCGTTGTGCTTTGCCCAAGGCATGCAACATGGTAAGCCTTGGGTCGGGGATCGGAATGCGACGGAACGGGACGACCACCTTGGCACTTGTGCCGCTGCTCATGGCGCTTTGCGCCTGTGGTTCCGCGCGCGAGGACTATCCCTCGCTGACGATGCGGCCGTTCGAGGTCGCCCCCGAGACCGCGCCGGTCGCGCCGCCCGCGCCGAGTCGCCCCGCCACTCCGGAGGCACGGATCGCCGAGCTGCGCGCCGCCGCCTCGGCCGCCGACCGCGCCTTCTCGGCCCGCCAGCCTGACGCGGCACGCCTCGCCCGCGCGGCCGCCGGCCAGCCTTTCGAGAGCAAGGCTCGCGCCTCCGCACTGGTCGCCATCGCCGACCTCGATTCGAAGCGCGCCGCGACGGCGGGCGCGCTCGCCACGCTCGACCGCCTCGCTGCCGAGGCGGCCGCCGCGCTCAGCCCGGATCCGGGTGTGGTCGCGGCGCAGGGCGACATCGCCGCAACGCTTGCCCGGCAGGATGCGGCCATCGCACGGCTATGGGAGGTGATGGGATCATGAATCTTGCTTGCAGCACGTGCCCGGTCCGCGAGACCGCCGCCTGCGCGGTGCTCACCCAGGAAGAACGCGACGCGATGGCCGCCGCGGGCCGCACCCGCACGCTGAAACGCGGCGAGATGCTGTTCGCCGCGGGCGACGAGGAGGCGGCCTGCGCGACGCTGCTGACCGGCGCGCTCAAGGTCTCGGCTGTCGACGTCGATGGAAACGAGCAGATCCTCGCGCTTGTCCACCCGGCGGGCTTCATCGGCGAGCTCTTCGCGCCTTTCGCGCATCACGACGTCGTCGCGCTGACGGATTCGCGGCTGTGCACCTTCGCGCGCGTCGATATCGAACGGGCGATCGAGGACTACCCCGCCCTCGCCCGCGCGCTGCTGCGCCGCAGCCAGGCGGACCTTTTGGCAACGCGCAACCTGCTCGAATTGACCGGCCATGCCAGCGCCGAGGCGCGGCTCGCCGCCCTGCTCCACGACTTCGCTGCCGCCGCGAGCGAGAGCTCGTGCCACATCGCGCGGCACTTCGAGCTGCCACTGACCCGCGGCGAGATCGCCAACATGCTCGGCCTCACCATCGAGACGGTCAGCCGCAAGCTCGGCGAGCTCGAGGACATGGGCGCGATCAAGCGCGAGGGCAAACGCGGTATCGCACTGCTGAGCCCGGAGCTGCTCCACGACATCTCGGGTAGATAGAACCCGGATCTCTCGTTCCGCTCGCCCTGAAACGAACGGGCCTCCCGCTGCAACTCCCCGCCCGATCGCCATACCCCGATGGTACACTTGGCGCGTCGAGCGGGGAGACGAAGCGGGAGGCCCGTCTGGGGTACCGGGGCGGCGACAGGGGAGAAGACGCCGCCGCCCCGAAGCAAGAATGCCTAGCGGACCACTGCGGCGATAATCGCGATGGCGAGGCCCCAGGTGACCAGCAGGATCGGCAGGATCAGCATCTGGATGGTCGCGTCGCGCGCGGCGAGGCGGCCGGTGTTGGTCATGATGCCCTTCAGCCGGAACTCGCCGAGCGTCGCGGGCTCGCTGGCGTTGCCGGCAAGGCGTGTCCAGATCGCGGGAACGCCGAAGCCGGCGACGATGAAGACGACGAAGATCGCCATGGGGATCGCCAGCACGGGGTTGGCGAAAGCGCTCCCCACCACGAGCAGGAAGCCGAGGTAGCAGGCGACGGTCGCGCCGTAGAAGGCCTTGGGCAGGCCGAAGTTGCGGTCGGCCTCAACCTGGTGGCGGACGGGGGTTTCGGCCTCAGGGTGGTCGACGACCCGGGCTTCGCCGCGGGCGATGAGATCATGGGCGATGTGGCTCATGGGTGATCCTCCTCGATGTTGGAAGGAGGATTACCGCTCGCGACTCCAACCCGCTTTGATTGCGGTCAAATCGGCTTGTTCCAACGGCAGAGATCGCTGTGGTCCTGCTCGCGCGGCTCGATCCACTGCCACTGGCCGGCGCGCCGCTCCCGCTTCCAGAACCACGCGGCGCTCTTCAGGTGGTCCATGCAGAAGTCGACAGCCTGGATGGCATCGCGGCGGTGGCGCGCTGCGGCCGACACGCACACGATCGGCTCGCCGGGGTGCATCAGACCGACGCGGTGGACCATGAGGAGGCCCATCAGCTCGAAGCGCGCGAAGGCGCGGTCGGCGAGTTCATGCATCCCCGGCAGCGTGAGCGGTTCATAATGGGTGAGCTCGAGCGCTTCGACGTCGCCGTCGGAGCGCACCTCGCCGACGAAGGTGCACACGCCCCCGAGGCCCGGATTGGCATTGGTGAAGGGACCGATCAGTGCGCCGGGCGCGAAGGGCGCATCGAGCAGCCGGATGTCGCGCATCGGCTCAGCCGCCCGAGACGGGGGGGAGCAAGGCGACTTCGTCGCCATCCTTCGCGACGAGGAAAGTCTTGTCTGCCAACACCTCGCCGTTCAGCGCAACCTTGACGCGCGCATCCCTCACCGCCTCGGCAAGTCCCTCCGCGACATGATTGTCCAGCAAGGCGAGAATGTCAGGCCAATCGAGGTCACGGGAACTCGAAGCGAACTGGCTCTCGGACTTGCCTGCAACATCGGCAAGCCTGCCCAGATAGACGACTCGGATCACCGGCGCTCTCCCTCGTCATTGCGAGGAGCGGCAAGCGACGAAGCAATCCATGGACTGACGCTGTGCCTCAGAGGATCGCTCGATCCATGGATTGCTTCGCTGCGCTCGCAATGACGAATAAGGGCCATTCTCACCCCCCCGTCATCGACATGTGGCGCGCAAGCGCCGGGGCGGCGCCGCGGGCGTCCATGCGAAAGTGGTGCTTCTCGGGCTTGATCCTCAATGCCTCGTCGAGCGCGGCGGCGAGGTTTGCCTCGGGGTCCGCCGAGCGCAGCGCCGCGCGCAGATCGACCCGCTCGCCCCCGCCGAGGCAAGGATAGAGCTGGCCCGTGGCGGTGACGCGCAGGCGGTTGCAGCCCGAGCAGAAGTTGCTGGTGTGCGGAGTGATGAAGCCGAGCCTGCCGCCGGTCTCGGCGATGCTCACATAGCGCGCCGGGCCGCCGGTGGTGTAGGGAATGTCCGAAAGCGTCCAGCGCTCCGCCAGACGGGCGCGCACTGTGTCGAGCGGCAGGTACTGATCGAGCCGCTCCTCCTCGACATCGCCCAGCGGCATGACCTCGATGAGCGTCACGTCGTGGCCTTGCGCATGGCCCCAGGCGATGAGGTCGGGCAGTTCGTCCTCGTTCACGCCCTTCAGCGCCACGGCGTTGAGCTTGACCTTGAGCCCCGCCGCCTTGGCCGCGGCGATCCCCTCCAGAACCTGCGGCAGGCTGTCACGGCGGGTCAGCTCGGCAAAGCGTGCGCGGTCCAATGTGTCGAGCGAGACGTTGACCCGCCGCACCCCCGCCTTCGCCAACGCCTCGGCATGGCCGGCGAGCTGCGTCCCGTTGGTGGTCAGCGTCAGCTCCGCAAGGTCGTGGCCGAGGCGGCGGCCGAGCGCGGTGAACAGGTCGATGATGTCGCGCCGCACCAAGGGCTCGCCGCCGGTGATGCGGATCTTGGTGACGCCGCGGGCGATGAAGCCGGTGGCGAGGTCGTAAAGCTCCTCCAGGCTCAGCACCTCCTTCTTGGGAAGGAAGGTCATGCGCTCGGGCATGCAGTAGGAACACCTGAGGTCGCAGCGGTCGGTGACCGAAAGGCGCAGATAGGTGATGCGGCGCATGAAGCCATCGACCAGCGGGCGCGCCTCGGCCGGGTCCCTGAGCACGATCAGGTCTGGCTTGCGGGGGCTGGGGATCGGCGACACACGGTCATTCATGGCATGACAGGTACTGCCCTGTCACTCCCGGTGCATCTGCCAAAAATCGCAAGGTCGCCTCGCGCGCCGGTCCGGGCGTGCCGGCGAGGACGTTGACGCGCCGGGGTGCCGCTTCCCGGGCGAGATCGCGGGCGAGCGCGAGGCGCCAGTCGCGGTGGTCGTGGGGCGCGGGCGGGAGGACGATCGCGAGCGCGCTCGTATCCGGATCGGCGAGAATCCTGCGCGCCGCCTCGAGGTGGAAGGCCATGAAGGCGCCCGCCGCATCGATCGCGCCCTCGGGCAGCAGGCCGACTTCGAGCTGCCGTTGCATGGCGCTCAGCCCCCGTGCCCAGACCGGCGATTGCGATGCAGGGTGATGCCGATCTCTTCCTGCGCCTCGGCGATCGCGAGCTTGACGATCTTGACCGTCACCGCCTCCACCTTGGCGTCCTGCACGAGCAGCGTCTCGCAGATGTGGTCGGCGACCGCCTCGATGAGCTTGAAGTGCACGCCCGCCGGCAACCCTTCCGACGCGGCAAACTTCAGGTCCATGTAGTTCTTTGACGCCTCGATCGGCGTGTCGGGCTCGTAGCGGTCCGCCACCTGGTAGCGCGCCGCGACCGAAATCTTGAGCGGCTGCGGCTTGCCAGTCTCCTCGGAATAGATGCCGGTCAGGACATCGACGACGAGGTCGTTGACTTCGAGGGTGAGGGTGTCGGCCATGGCGAGGCCCGTTGGCAGGATGGGACGCGCAAGTCCAGTGCCGGCGCGCTGAGCGGTCCCACCCCGCTGCGACCAGGCGGCAAGCCGCCAAGTCTCGCTCCCCTCCCGCTTGCGGGAGGGTTGGGGGTGGGCACGAATCTAATTGTTCGACCACCGCGCGAAGATCGCCGTCGGCAGCAGGCGGCCTCCTGCGCCCTCTTCGCGCACCGCGAGGTCGCCGTGCTCGATGGTGCCGGGCAGCGCGCCGAGTGCCTCTTCCAGTAGCCCCGCGATGGCGAGGCTGCTCATCCGCACGGCGTAGACGGTGAGGAACAGGAAGCGGCTGCCCGCATCGAGAAGCTTGGCGCAGTCGGCGACGAGGCCGGGCAGGTGCTCCTCCAGACGCCACACCTCGCCTTCGGGCCCGCGCCCGAATTTCGGCGGATCGAGGATGATCCCGTCATAGCGCCGCGCGCGGCGCACCTCGCGGGCGGTGAACTTGGCGGCATCGTCGGTGAGCCAGCGCACCGGCCGCTCTGCCATGCCCGAAAGCGCGGCGTTCTCGCGCGCCTGGGCGACCGACTTCTTCGAGGCATCGACATGGGTGACCCGCCCGTGCCCGGAGAGCGCGAGGGTGCCGAGGCCGGTGTAACCGAACAGGTTGAGCGTCTCGGCCTTGTCCATCCCCTCGAGCTTCGTGCGCATCCAGTCCCACACCGGGGCCATGTCGGGGAAGAACTGAAGGTGGCGGAAAGGGGTCGGCCGGGCGGTGAAGCGCACGTCGTTCCAGGCCAGCTCCCAGCCGGCATCGGGCAGGCGCTCGGCGAATTGCTAGCGCCCGCCGCCGTCCTCGTCCGAGCCGGGGATGAACTCGCCTGCCGCCGGCCAGTCGGCGAGGCGCGGGCGCCACAGGGCCTGCGGCTCGGGGCGGATGAAGCTGTAGGGGCCGAACGCCTCCCACTTGCGCCCCGCCCCGCTGTCGAGCAGGCGATAGGAGTTCCACCCGGCGCACTCCATCACCAGCGGCTGCTGGACAAGGGTGACCATCAGTCGCCCGTGTCGGCGGCGTGGGCGAGCACGTGATCGCGGGTCGCGGCGTAGTCGCCGGGGAGCGCGACGAGGCTCTCCTCGCGGCCGAACAGGTCACCGACCCGCGCCGGGAGCGAGGGGCGCACGCCGATCGCGCGCTCGACGGCATCAGGGAACTTCGCCGGGTGCGCGGTGGCGAGCGTCACGACCGGGACGCTTGCGGGAACGGCGCCGGCCGCCGCGAGCGCCTGCGCCGCGCCGAGGCCGACCGCAGTGTGAGGATCGATGATCGCCAGGCTGTCGTGCCAGGCGGACTGGACCGCGCGCGCGGTTGCGAGCTGGTCGACGGCGTGGCTCGCGAAGAGCCGCGCGGCGCCCTCTGCCTGCGCATTGGTGAGCTGCATCGCCTTCGCGGCTTCAAAGGCCTGCATCTGCGCCGCCAGCGCCGCGCCGTCGCGTCCGCCGGCATCGAACAGCAGGCGCTCGAAGTTCGAGGAGACCTGGATGTCCATCGAGGGGGTGATCGTGGGGGTCACGCCGCCGGCGGAATAGACGCCGCTGGTGAGCGCGCGGTGGAGAATGTCGTTGACGTTGGTGGCGACGATCAGCTTCGCGATCGGCAGGCCCATCTGCGCGGCGACATAGCCCGCGAAGACATCGCCGAAATTGCCCGTCGGCACGGAGTAGGCGACCGGCCGGTCGGGCGCACCCAAGGCGACGGCGCTGGTGAAGTAGTAGACCACTTGCGCCATCAGCCGCGCCCAGTTGATCGAATTGACCGCGCCGAGGTTGAGCACGTTCGCGACGTCGGGGTCGGTGAACATCCGCTTCACATGCGCCTGCGCGTCGTCGAAGCTGCCTTCGATCGCGAGGTTGTGGACGTTGGGCGCGCGCACCGTGGTCATCTGGCGGCGCTGCACCTCGCTGACCCGGTCCTGCGGGTGGAGCATGAAGATCTCGGTGCGGCGGCGGCCGGCGACCGCGTGGATCGCCGCCGAGCCGGTGTCGCCGCTGGTCGCGCCAACGATGGTGAGGTGCTCGTCGCGGCGTTCGAGGAAGGTCTCGAACAGCCGGCCGAGAAGCTGGAGCGCGATGTCCTTGAAGGCGAGCGTGGGGCCGTGGAACAGCTCGAGCAGCCAGTGGGTCTCGTCGAGCTGCACCAGCGGGGTGACGGCGGCATGGTGGAAGGCCTCGCCATACACCTGCCGGCAGATCGTGGTGAGTTCCTCCTCGGTCAGGGCATCGCCGATGAATGGGCGCATGACGGTGACGGCGACCTGCCAGTAGGGCAGGCCCCGCAGCGCGCGGATCTCGGCTTCGGAAAAGTGCGGCCATTCCACCGGAACGTAGAGGCCCCCGTCGCTGGCAAGCCCCGCCAGCGTTACCCCCTCGAAATCGAGCGCCGGCGCGCTCCCCCTGGTCGACACGTATCGCATGAGGGTGCCGCCTACTCCCGGCGGCGGCGCAAAGCCAGCACGTATATGACCAGCGCGGTTGCGGCGAAGAAGAACCACTGGCCCGCGTAGGCGAGGTGGTTGTTGGGGAGGTCGCCGGGGTCGGGGGCAGCGAGCGGCTGGAGCCCGGCCCGCGGGGTCTCGGCGACGAGGCGGACGGTGTCGCCGTAGCTGGCGATACGGCCCGTCACGCGCCCCCCGGTCCAGCTTGGCGGCTGTGGGGATTGCGACCAGCCGATCGTGACGTCGGCCGCTCCCCCCGCGTGGGCACAGCGGGCGACGTGGACCCAACCCGATTGCCCGCGGGCCGACTTGCCGGAGATCGCATCGATCCCGAGCACTCTGGTGCAATCGACACTGGTGCGGCGGAACAGGTCGCGCGTGGTGTCGCCGGGCGCGGGCCACGGCACTTCGGCAGGCTCTCTCAGCGCCGCCTCGTAGCGCGCGATGAGCGCCTCCTTCTCGCCCTTGCGCTGGAGCTGCCACACGCCGAGGCCGATCATGGTGAGAACGGCGGCGAGGACGATGATCGTGGCGACGACGGGCACCGGCCGCTTCACGGCTGGCGCTCCTCATATTGGTGATAGACCCACATGGTCTTGTAGAACCGCAGGGCGAACAGGACGGCGCCCACCGTCACCGGCCCCCAGACGAGGAAGGAGAGCCACAGCGGCGGGCCGAGCCACTCGTCGATCCCGAGCGCCCCGATGATCAGCGTCAGCGCCAGCAGCATGGTGAGAATGCCGACGAAGCGCCCGCCCCGTTCCAGCGCAAGGATGTCGAGCCCGCAGGCGCGGCATTCCTCGGCGAGCGCCGCCGGGGCTGCGAACAGGGTCTTCGCCCTGCAGCGGGGGCACAAACCGGAAAGGGCAGCCGAGACCAATCCCGGCTGCCCTTTCTGTTCGCTCGGACCGGACGGCCCTGAGCCCATCAGTGGAGTTCGGCGCCCCAGCCGCCCCAGACGTAGACGGCGACGAACAGGAACAGCCACACCACGTCGACGAAGTGCCAGTACCACGCCGCCGCTTCGAAGCCGAAGTGCTGGCGCGGGGTGAAGTGGCCCTTGTAGACACGGAACAGGCACACGGCGAGGAAGATGGTGCCGACGATCACGTGGAAGCCGTGGAAGCCGGTCGCCATGTAGAAGGCGCTCGAATAGGTATTGCCGCCGAAGCCGAAGGGCGCGCCGGCATATTCGTAGGCCTGGATCGCGCTGAACAGCACGCCCAATGCAATGGTCGCCCACAGGCCCTGCTTCAGGCCCTTACGATCGCCGTGGATCAGCGCGTGGTGCGCCCAGGTCACCGTGGTGCCCGAGCACAGCAGGATCAGCGTGTTGAGCAGCGGCAGCGAAAAGGGATCGAGCACCATCATGCCCTCGGGCACGAAGGAGGCGAGCGCGCCCTCGGTGCCGAACAGGCTGGTGGTGGCGCCGGTCGCCTCGTCGAACTGCAGCGGCGCCGGGAACAGCGCGAAGTCGAAGAAGCTCCAGAACCAGCCGACGAAGAACATCACCTCCGAGGCGATGAACAGGATCATGCCGTAGCGCAGGTGCAACTGCACCACCGGGGTGTGATCGCCGCGCTGGGCTTCGACGACGATGTTCTTGAACCACATGAAGAAGGTGGCGATGAGGCCGGCGAGGCCCGCCCACATGACGATGCCCGCCGCCTTCCCGAACACGTCGGGGTGCATGTGCAGCACCAGCCCGCTCGTGAAGGTCAGCGCCGAGATCGAGCCGACGAGCGGCCAGATGTCGGGTTCGAGGATGTGATAATCGTGGTTTACCTTGCCAGCCATGTGGTCGTTCCCGTCCCTGGGTTTAGCGGATCAATCGGTCTGCTTCGGGGCCGCTGCTAGCGGCTCTTCGGCGCGGTGGAAAGTGTAGCTCAGCGTGATCTGCTCGACACCCTTCATGTTCGGGTCCTTGAGCATCGCCGGATCGACGAAGTAGAGCACCGGCATGGTGACCTCCTCGCCGGGCTTCAGCGTCTGCTCGGTGAAGCAGAAGCACTGGATCTTGTTGAAATAGGCCCCGGCCTGCTCGGGCACGACGTTGAAGGTCGCGGTGCCGGTGACGGGCCTGTCGGAATCGTTGCGCGCGACGAAGGTCGCGATATCGCGCTCGCCGATGGTGACGGTGTCTGTGGCCTGTGAAGGCCGGAAGGTCCACGGCATCCCCGCCTCGGTCGAGGCGTCGAAGCGGATCGAGATGGTCTGGCCCGTCGCAGCCGCTGCGGCCTGCGCCGCCTTGCTCTCCGAGGCGATCATCGTCGTGCCGCCGAAGCCGGTGACTTGGCAGAACAGGCGGTAGAGCGGGACCGAGGCATAGCCCAAACCGAGCATCGCCAGCGCGCCCGCAGCCGCCATCAGCCCGACGCGCAGATTGCGGCGGGCTGTATCCTCGGCAGGGGGCGCAAGGCTCGCCATCAGTGCTGCGCTCCCATGCGCACGATGGTGATCGCGTAGAACAGCACGACGAAGAACACGAGCGTGCCCAGCACCACCCAGTTCCGCGCCTTGCGCCGACGGATGAACTCCTGCTCCTCTTCCGGGGTCACTGGATCCAGCCCTGGTAGGCCGCGACCCGGTCGATGACGAGCGCGGCGAACAGCACGAACAGGTAGGCGATCGAGAACTTGAAGAGCTTCTTCTCGGGAAGCATCTTGTCCGCCTCCTCGCGCATCCGGGTGAACACCGGAAGCGCCAGCACCACGAACAGCGCCGA
>JBJTSG010000202.1:0-2815 GCA_046076505.1 Erythrobacter sp.
CCCGCCCGGCCACCAATAGTACCACTATCATATGGTGGCCGGGCGGGGAGGCGGGGCGGGAGGTCTGCCCGCGCGTCAGCGCGGCAAGAAACCTCAGATAATCCCGATCGCCTTGCCGGCGCGTTCGAACATCCCGAGGATCGTCTGCACCTGCTCGGCGGAATGTTCCGCGCACAGCGAGCACCGCAGCAGGGTCATGCCCGCAGGCGTCGCCGGGGGCCGGGCGAGATTGACGTAGAGGCCTTCCTTCAAGAGCGCCTCCCACATCATCGCGCCCTTTTCGAGATCGGGCATGATGACAGCGATGATCGCGCTCTGCGGGGTCTCGGTGCCGAGCTGGAAGCCGAGGTCGATGAGGCCCTTGTGCAGCGTGCGGCTGTTCTCCCACAGATGGGCGCGCTTGTTGCCGCCGTGCATCAACTTGCGGATCGAGGTGGCCGAGCTCGCCATCACTGCGGGCGGCAGGGCAGCGGTGAAGACGTAGGGGCGGCACACCAGCCGCATCACCTCGAACTTCGGGTGGTTGGAGACGCAGAAGCCGCCAACGGTGCCGACGCTCTTGGAGAAAGTGCCGATGATGAAGTCGACATCGTCGATGACGCCCTGATCCTCGGCGACGCCGCGGCCGTGCTCGCCGATGAAGCCCATCGAATGCGCCTCGTCGACCAGCACCATCGCGCCGTTTTCCTTGGAGACGCGCACCATTTCCTTGAGCGGCGCGACATCGCCCATCATCGAATAGACGCCCTCGAGCACGACCAGCTTGCCCGCGCCTTCAGGGATGCGCTTGAGGCGCTTCTCCAGCGCCTCGACATCATTGTGTTTGAACGGCACGACCTCGGCGTTGCCCATCGCGCAGCCATCCCAGATCGAGGCGTGGCTGTCGATGTCGAGGATGATGTAGTCACCCTTGCCCGCAAGCGTGGAGATCACCCCGAGGTTCGCCTGGTAGCCGGTCGAGAAGACCATCGCGTGGTCCATGCCGTAGAAATCGCGCAAGGCGGCTTCCACGTCACGGTGGTCGCGGAAGGTGCCGTTGAGCACGCGGCTGCCGGTGGTGCCCGCGCCGAAGCTCTCCATCGCCTCCTTGCCCGCCGCGATCACGTCGGGGTCGAAGGTCATGCCCATGTAGTTGTAGGTGCCGAGCAAAATCGTGTCGCGCCCGTTGCAGATCGCCCGGGTGGGCGAGAGCACCTGCTCCATGACGAGGTTGAAGGGATCCTCCACCCCGGCGGCGAGCAGCTGCTCGCGGGTCTGGATGATGGGATCGAATTTGGCCAGCAGGTCGACCGGCTGGGCGGGGGCGAGAGTCTCGGTCATGGGGGAGCCCCTTATCAGCTATCCTGCAGCTTGTGCACCGCCGCGACGAGCTGGCCCCAGTTTTCGATCTCGGCTTGCTGGTTCATCGAGATGATGACGTCGAAGGCGTCCTCGATCTCGGCGACGAAGTCCATCACGGTGAGGCTGTCGAACTCGAGATCGCCGGCAAAGGTGGTGGCGTCCTCGATGACGATGCCCTTCTTGTTGAAGGGCGCGACAAGGTCGCGGATGCGGGCGTCGACGTCGGCGGGGGTCATGGTGCGGATGCTTTCGGTTTGAAGGACGGGCGGGGTCCCGGTAGTGGTACGGGTGCAAAGCGGCGGATGACGCGGCTTGTCAAGCTTTCGCCGCGCCGCGCGCGGGCGGGGCGGCCGATGCGGGGGGGACCATGGCCGAGGATGAAGTGCAAGCCGATCAGCCCGCGGCCTCGCCCTCGGTGCTCTCGCCGTCGGGCTATTCCAACCACGCGATCCACATGGTGCGGACGGTCCAGCAGATCAATGTGGCGCTGAGCCAGATGGCCGACACCAAGGCCTCGATCCTGATGGGCGCGACCTTCCTCGTCTTCACGATCTGCGTGGGACAGGCACAGGACGGCGCCTTCCCCGCGCCGCTGGTGGTGCTGGCGGTATTCGCTTTCATCTCGGCGATGTGCGCGGTGTTCGCGGTGCTGCCTTCAGTCGGGAGCGACGCTCCGGGAGATGGCGATGCGGTCGGGACGAACCGGCTGTTCTTCGGCCACTTTGCCGACATGGACGAGGACGCATGGACCCGCACCATCCTCGCCGATCTGCGCGCAGACGAGGCCGTGTTCCGCTTGATGCTGCATGACATCTACCAGAACGGGCAGGTGCTCCAGCGCAAGAAATACCGCTTCCTTGGCTATGCCTACCGGAGCTTCATGCTGGGGCTGTGCCTCACCGTCGCGATCTTTGCTGCCGAGCTCGCTCTGGCCTGGCGCTGAGCGGCATCCGCGATCACACCAAGGCGTTCACCGCGTTCATGAAGGGACCGATCGAGACCGGCTTCGAGAGATACCCTTCCGCCCCCGCGGCGCGGATGCGCTCCTCGTCGCCCTTGGCGGCAAATGCGGTGACCGCGAGCACGGGGATCGCCGACAGCCGCCGATCGCGCTTTGCCGCCTCGATCAGGTCGACCCCCGAGACGCCGCCCAGCTGGATGTCCATGATGATGAGGTCCGGCGCCACGGCGCGCGCGGTGTCGAGAACCTTGTCCCCTTCCGCCACCGGCTCCACCTCGAAGCCGTTCGCCTTGAGCACGTCGCAGAACAATTTCCGGTTGAGGTCATTATCCTCGACAACCATGATCCGCTTTGTCACTGGACGCCCCAAATAACCACCAGCTTACAACTACCCTTGCGCAAAGGACACGGCAATCCCGCATCGCCCCGAATCCGAGCCTGTGAACCCCCAGACGCTGGCGCTGGCTGCGCTCGGCTGGGTGCTGGCGTGCGAGGATCGGGCGGCGCGTTATC
>JBJTSG010000203.1:0-5799 GCA_046076505.1 Erythrobacter sp.
AATGAAAACTCACCAGCCTCCCGGGTCAAATCTCAACGGAAATCTACAGCCGCCGGTTCTCGCGGCTGCGGATGAGGTCGAGCTGGTGGATGATCGCATCGATGTGCCAGTTGTGGCTGTAGGTACCCTGCCCGCCGAGATCGGCGAAGGCGCGGCGAAGGAAGAAGCCGTAGTCGACGCGGGTGAGCGCGGCGATGGCGTCCGTTGCGTCGACGTCAGTCATCGCCGGCCTCTCCTTCCGCAGGCGGGTCGACGGTCTCCGTCCGCTCATCCCTCGCGACGTCCTCGGGATCCGGGTCACCGAACAGCAGCGGGTCGATCGCCAAGTCGTCAGCGCGCTCGCGCAGGTAGGCCTCGAGGATGGCCTGATCACTGAGCCTGTGGCGGCGCCGGCTGGCCTCACCCGCCTCGGCGATCCGGCGGCGTCTTGCGTCGATCATCTCGATCGCCCGGTTGTCGCCCTTGCTGATCGCGTTTTGGATCAGCCGGAGGTCCACCGCATGGCTCTTGGTGACCTTGCGCTCACCACCCCCGCTCTCCTTCAAGACAATCCGGCGGCTGAGCTCGCGCATGAACTCGGTGTCGGCATTGCGCACACCCTTCGCGCGCCGCCCGCGGGGTCGGCCATCACCGGACGCGAACTGACCCTTTACCTGCGGCCGTCCTCGGCCGACCAGGTAGCTGCCATCCTCGCGCGTGTTCCCATCGCGATACGGCAGGCCATCCTTGCGCCGCCCTTCCGACCGGGCCGTCCCGTTGTCGTCATCCTGCCCGCTCATGCCCGAGCTCCCGTCCGCCCGGCGGTCACCTCCGAGAGCGGGATCTTGCCATCCAGCAGCGGCTCGCAGCCGGTCTGCTCGCTCACGCGCCTGAGGATCACATCGGCATACTTCGGATCGAGTTCGATCCCGAACCCACGCCGACCCGTCATCGCCGCCGCTACCAGCGTCGTGCCCGAGCCACAGAAGCCGTCGAACACGGTGTCGCCGGGCCTGGTGACGTCGAGGATGGCGTCGGCGATCATCCTGCGGTTTTTCACCGTCGGGTGATCGGCGAGGTCCTGGAGCCTGCCCTTGCGGAACGCGCTCGCACCCGGATAGCGCCACACATTGCTGCGGTTGCGCCGGCCGAGCGCGATGTTGCTCGTGTGGGCGCCCGGGCTGACCTTGAAGGCGAGGCACAGCTCGTAGGCCGAACGGTAGAACGCGCCCGTGCCGGGGTCCTTCGCCCAGACGATCTGGTTCTTCAGCTCATGGAAGATGCCCCTCGCCGCGTCCAGCATGTGAGGACACGCCCGCCAGTCGGTCCACACGAAGGCGATGGCGCCGGCATGGCAATGGGGCGCGATCGCGCGGAATGCCGGTCGCAGGAGGGTCATCGCGAACTCCGGCAGCGAGGTCTCGCCAGCGCCCATCAGGAAGTCCTCGTGCTGCACCTTCCCGTTGCCCGAGACATTCCCCGCAATCCGGCAGCCGTAAGGAGGATCGGTCTGGATCAGCCGGACGCGGTTGCCATCGAGCAGGCGTTCGACCAGGTCGGGATCGCGGGAGTCGCCGATGGCGAGGCGCTGGTCGCCGATGTGCCAGAGGTCACCGGCTCCTGCGACCGGAACGGTGTCCTCGTCGGGCAGGTCGACGCGATCCTCCTCGCCGTCCTCGCCTGCCTCGTCGAACGACAGGATCCCGTCGATCTCGAAAGTGTCGAACCCGGTCAGCTCGATGTCATAGCCAAGCTCGATCAGGCCGGAGAGTTCCGAGCGGAGCAGTTCCTTCGACCAGTTCGCCTCCTCGGCGAGGCGATTGTCAGCGAGGATGTAGGCCCGCCGGTCGGCATCGCTCATCGCGCCCAGGCTGATGACGGGCACGTGGGTCTCGCCATTGGCCACAGCAGCCTCGAGCCGGCCGTGACCGCACACGAGGTTACCTGCGTCGTCGACCAATAACGGGTTTGTCCACCCGAACGCTCTGAGGCTTGCCTGGAGCTTCCTGACCTGTGCGCGCGGGTGCTTGCGGGCGTTCCGCGCGTAGGGTGTGATCGCTCCGATCGGGCGGTACTCTACCGCCAGTCGTCTGTCGGAATTTGCAGAAGGCATGACTCACCACCTTTGAAAATCACTGTTCCAGATTTCCGTGGTGGTGGTGACCGGCACCGCGGCCGGCTGATCGAAGGTTATCGCAGCGGCGTCGTGACGCCAAGCAGAATCGAACAGACAGGGAATACTCCCACGGCAGGCGAGGCGATTTCCCACGAATGCCGGAAATGGGAAAAGCGAAGCTTACGCTCTGAAGAACCAGCGGATCTCTGGCAGCAAAACGCCTGAGCAAGAGTCAAGCGAGGCTGATTCCCACTACTTTCCCACGAAATGGGAAAATGGCGACAAGAGACCCGTTCGCTACGGACTGCGTCGCGCACCACTTTCGGGGAAGAGCCGCAGGCAGATGCGGCCTCCCGTCCAGCCCGGCAGCAGCATCACCGCGCCGTCCACGTTCCGTGGAATGACAGCGGCAGGGCGACATCGCTGCGCCACGAAACCACCGGACCATCGGCGACGCGCCGCGTGTCGATCACGTGGAGTTCGCTCGCGCGCGCGGCGAGGTTGAGCGTGGTGCCGACGAGATAGCGTCCCGCCGGCACGAACTCCTCGACGAGATGCCGCGCACCGAAATCGAAGCTGTCGGCGCGGCCCTTCTCCCAGTCCCACACGCCGACCGAGCGGGCGAACGGCCGGTCGCTGCCATAGCCGCCGACGAACACCGTGTGGCGGCGTGGGAGCCCCGCGATCTCGGGGGCGGCGCGCGGAAACTCGGCGGTGATCCCGGCCGGCGCGAGCACGGCGCGGCCATCGGGGCGCAGGCTCACGAGGGTCAGCGCGGGAAGCTCGGAATGCGCGTTGCGGCCCTCGACGAGGCCCGGCGCACCCTTGACCGCGAAGGTCGGGTC
The DNA here is from genome assembly GCA_046076505.1 of Erythrobacter sp. Classification (GTDB taxonomy): domain Bacteria; phylum Pseudomonadota; class Alphaproteobacteria; order Sphingomonadales; family Sphingomonadaceae; genus Erythrobacter. The sequence continues at coordinate 2,941 of JBJTSG010000203.1, forward strand.
CTTGTGGAAGCACCCGTCGAACCGGATCGTGCCGTCCGCCTCCTCCCAGGCATCGCCGAGGTGGAAGAAGAACAGCGGCGGAAGCTCGTATTCGCGGCGCTTCTTGAGGTCGTCCTTGTCAATCACCAGCACCCGCGTGCCGAGCTCGGGCTGCCATTCGAGGCTCTGCATGAAAGGCAGGCGGCTCGCAGTCGCGACCCACGGCTGGCAGACGATCACGAGGTGGCGGGCGGTGGCGGTGAAATCGTGCATGTAGCTCGCCATGGGCAGCGGCACGACCTCGCCCGCCTCGAAACGCCCGTCCGCGGCCAGGCGCCAGACGAACGCCGCCTTCCCGCCCGACCCGATGTTCCAGATCCGGCCCGAGGGCTCGATGCGCGGGTGGGCGAGGAAGGGCATGTGCGCGAGGTCGGGGCGGAAGGTGACGGGGCCCTCGGTTGCGAGGGTCTCGGGGTCCACGGCAAAGGCCGATCCGGCCTCCCACAACGCGAGCAGTTTGCCGCCGGCGACGATCACGTGGGTGTTGGCGGCGTTGGCATCGTCGGGGTTGCCGACGACCGCGCCCGGGCGGGCCTCGGTGCCGAAGCCGGGCTGGACGATCGCGCCCAGCCGCTCCTCGATCCGCCGCTTGGGGGTGTCGACGAAGCGGGCGGCGAGCCGCGCCTCGTCGCCGGCGATGCGCCACGCGCGCACCAGACCGTCGCCGTCGAACCAGTGCCCCGCCGCGCTTGTCCCGCGCCGGAAGCGCGCCGGGCCGTTGCGATAGAGGGTTCCGGCAAGACCTTCGGGCACGCGGCCGTGGAGGCGCCTCAGGCCCTGCGGCGCGATGTCGCCGAGCACGTCGGTGAGGCCGAGCGTCCAGTCGGGCGTCTCGGACGCGGCCAGCAGCGGCGCAGGGCACGCGGCAGCGGCGGCGCCGGCGAGGCTGCGGGCGATCATCTCGCGGCGGGTCAGCATGACGTTCCTCCTCCTCCGTCCGGTCACTTGATCGTGATGCTGACGGTGTTCTCGCCCGCCGCGACGGCGAAGCGCGCAGCTTCCCAGCGCGGCGGGGCACCCTCGGGCCTGGCGTTGTTGGAGAAGGCATAGGGCTCGATCGGCATGCCGAAGGGGTTGGTGCCCATCTTCCCGTCGCCGTCGACATCGTGGAACGCCTTCACCGCATAGTCGCCCGGCGCGAGGCCCTCGAAGCGCGCAGTGGCAGCGGAGCCCGCGACAGGGACCATCGCGACGCGCACGGGCCTGCCGTTGCCATCGTGCGCGGCGGCGTTGTCGTAGACGCTGAGCATGATCTGCCCGGTCGGCGCCTCGATCCCCTCGAAGCGGATCGCGAGCTGGGCAGCAGCGGCAGCGGGTTGCTCGGCGGCGAGCGGGGCGGCCGGCGCGGCGGCAACAGCGATGCAGGCGGCGGACAGCAGGGCGGTGACAAGCACGGTCTTCATCGTCATCTCCATCAGGGTTGGGCCCGGAAACGCCGGGTTGGCCTGGCCCTGATGACGGCGGCGTCAGGGGTTGTCGCGCCGGTTTGCGCGAACGGCGCGGGGGATGCGCGAGCGGCGCGCGGCGGCCCGTTCACGCTTCGCGAAATGCGCAGCCGCGTCAGACGTCGGCGACCGGCGAGGCGAGCGAGGACTGCAAGCGCAAGTCGTGCCGAACCTCGGTTAGAGCGCCGCCCCGCGCCAGGCGCGATGGCGGCCAGGTGATCCACGACATCATCATCGTCGGCGCCGGACCCGCCGGTCTCAGCGCCGCGCTCTATGCCGCGCGGTTCCTGCGCAGCACCCTCGTGCTGCATGACGGCAAGCCCCGCGCCGCACAGGTCCCGCTTACCCGCAATGTCCCCGGCTACGAGGACGGGATTGCCAGCTGCGAGCTCCTCGCGTGCATGACCCGCCATGCCGGGGCATACGGCGCGGGAATCGCCGAGGCCGAGGTGACCGGCGCGCGTCGGGGCGAGGACGGGCTGTTCCGCATCGAGGGCGCAGGCGGCGAGGCCTGGACCGCGCGCGCGCTGATCCTCGCCACCGGGTCGAACAGAACCAGCCCCCGCTGCCGCCAGACGTCCACCAAGCGGCGGTCGATGCCGGCGTGCTGCGCTACTGCCCGGTGTGCGACGGATTCGAGCACAAGGGAAAGCGCATCGCGGTGCTCGGCTGCGACATCACGGGCGCGGCCGAGGCGCTGTTCCTCACGACCTATACGAACGACGTGACCCTGCTCCCGCGCCACGACGTCGAGCTGACGGCGGAGGAGCGCCGCGATCTCGAAGCCGCCGGCATCCGCGTGCTCTCCCATGCCGTCACCCGCTTCGAACCGGGCGAGCGCGAGATCCGCCTCCACCTTGAAGGCATCGCCGACGCGATCGCCTTCGACGTGCTCTACCCCGCCCTCGGCGCGCGGCCGCGCAACGTGCTGGGAGAAGCCCTCCGCCTCGCCGCCACCGAGGATGGAAAGGCCGAAGGCGCCGCGCCCCTCGGCACCGCGATCCCCGGCCTCTACTGCGCGGGCGACCTCGTCGAGGGTTTGGACCAGATCAGCGTCGCGATGGGCCACGGCGCGGTCGCAGCGACCAAGGCGCACAACTGGCTGCGCGCGCGACGGTGCGAGGGTCGAGGCGGTCATCGAACACGGCAGCAGCGCCGCACTGCGCTGAGGGTCAGTCGCGGCAGTAGCCTTCGCCCTCGACGACCATCAGGCAGTCCTGCTTGTCGGCGAGCCACTTGAGCCCGGTCTCGGCGCCCGTCGCCTTGCGCAGCACCCTGATCTCCCCACCGCGCTCGAAAGCGATGCCCTCGGCCGTGGCGGTCCCGGTGTAGCTCCCCCTGGTGTCGAGGTCGGACTGCATCTCGAGATCGTAGC
>JBJTSG010000204.1:0-6909 GCA_046076505.1 Erythrobacter sp.
GCGCGGATCGGCTATCCGGTGCTGCTGCGCCCCTCCTATGTGCTCGGCGGGCGGGCGATGGAGATCGTCGACAGCGAGGCCCAGCTCGACAGCTACATCGTCACCGCCGTGAACGTCTCGGGGGACTCGCCGGTGCTCATCGATCAGTACCTGCGCGATGCGACCGAGGTGGACGTCGACGCGCTGTGCGACGGCACCGAGGTGCGCATTGCGGGCGTCATGCAGCACATCGAGGAGGCAGGCGTGCACTCGGGCGACTCCGCCTGCACCCTGCCGCCCTATTCGCTCCCGCCCGAGATCGTCGCCGAGATGGAGCGCCAGGCCGAGGCGCTCGCCTTCGCGCTTGGCGTCAAGGGCCTGATGAACATCCAGTTCGCGGTCAAGGACGGGACGGTCTACCTCATCGAGGTCAACCCGCGCGCCAGCCGCACGGTACCCTTCGTCGCCAAGGCGATCGGCCAGCCGGTCGCCAAGATCGCCGCGCGGGTCATGGCGGGCGAGCCGCTGGCGAACTTCGCGCCCTTCAAGCGCGAGCTTCCCTACATGGCAGTCAAGGAAGCGGTTTTCCCCTTTGCCCGCTTCCCAGGCGCCGACCCGGTGCTCAGCCCCGAAATGAAGTCGACCGGCGAGGTGATGGGCATCGACGCCACATTCGAGGCGGCCTTCCTCAAGTCGCAGCTGGGTGCAGGCTCGGTGCTGCCGCAGGGCGGCACGGTCTTCGTTTCGGTCAAGAACACCGACAAGCCCGTCATTGTCGCAGGGGTCAAACGCCTGATCGAACACGGCTTCCGCATCCTCGCGACGGGGGGTACCCAGACCTACCTCGCCGAGCAGGGCTTGGCCGTGGAACGGGTCAACAAGGTCGCCGAAGGCCAGCCGCACATCGTCGACAAGATCATCGACGGCGAGATCGCGCTGATCTTCAACACCACGGAAGGCTGGCAGTCGCTGCTGGATTCCAAGTCGATCCGCCAGGCGGCGCTGGCCGGAAAGGTGCCCTACTACACCACCGCGACCGCCTCGGTGGCGGCGGCGGCGGCGATTTGCAGCGTCCGGCCCGATCAACTTGAAGTCCGCTCCCTGCAGGACTATTATGGGAGCTGATTAAAACTCCCCCCGACAACCGAGAGTGCCTGACGCCGTGCGGATCGGACGGCGATAGGCGCCTTCTTCCAATAATCGGGTACATAAGAGAGAAAGACGACACGAAATGGCGACGATGGAAAAGGTCCCGATGCTGGCCGAGGGTTACGAGCGGCTGACCGCTGACCTCAAGGCGCTGCGCGAGGAACGCCCGAAGATCGTCGAGGCCATCGAGGAAGCGCGCGCGCACGGGGACCTGTCCGAAAACGCCGAGTATCACGCCGCCAAGGAGCGCCAGGGCCAGGTCGAGGCGCAGATCGCCGAGATCGAGGACAAGGTGAGCCGCGCGCAGATCATCGATCCGACCACGCTGTCGGGCGACAAGATCATCTTCGGCGCGACCGTCACCCTGCTCGACGAGAACGACAAGCCGGTGCGCTATCAGATCTGCGGTCAGACCGAGGCCGACGCCAACAAGGGGCGGATCAGCTACAACTCGCCGCTCGCCCGCGCGCTGATCGGCAAGCAGGTCGGGGACGAGATCGAGGTTACGGTTCCCTCGGGCGAGAAGTTCTACCTCGTCGACAAGATCGAGTTCATCTGACCGCCCTATCGGGGAGAAGACCATGGCTGTGGTGCCCGTAAGACCAATCGCCGAGCGCAAGGTGGCGCAGCATTTCCTCGATGCTGGCGCGACCAGCATGGCCGATGCCATTCCCTATGCCCCCGCCCGCCCGAGCCGCGAGCGCGCTTTCGAGCGGCTCAAGGGCCTCGACATCCTGCGCACCGACGGCAAGGGCCAGTGGTGGCTCGACGAAAGCAAGTGGGAAGACCGCCGCGCCTCCCGCCGCGGCCGCGCGGTCTTCGCGCTGCTGGCGGTGGGCATCGCGGCGGCGGTGACCGCGCTGCGCTGAAGCGCCTGCAACCCCGCTCGCGCAGAGCTTGTCGAAGGGCCGGCATTCGCGGTCGGCAGGGCATCTGAAGGAACGATGAGGGTCCGTGCGTGTGCGGCCCGCATTGTGCCGTCCCACGCTGCCCTGAGCCGCCGCTAGACCCCCTCGACACCTCTGCAAGCCGCGCCTGAGCCGCCGCTACAGCCCTCTTTGGCGCCGTTTTCCACCCCGTTTCGCGTGAAATGTCGTCGCCGGATCACCCGAGCAGCTTCTCCATCGCGTGGTTGTGGATCATCACCTCGCCATTGTCGCCGCGGATCGCAAAATCGCGCCGATGCAGCACTGCGAAGCCCGCGCGCAGGAACACCGGCCGGGCGAGTTCGCTCGCCTCGGTGAACAGACGGGTGACGCCCTGCGCGCGCGCCGCATCCTCCGCCGCGCCGAGCAGCGCGAGGGCGAGGCCCTTTCCGGTGTGCTCGGGGTGGCAATAGAGCATATCGATATGCCCGTCCTGCTCGAGCACGGCGTAGGCGACCGCCCGGTCCCCGGCGTCCGCCGCGACGAGGATCAGGCTGCCCTTCGCCGCCCAATCCGACACGCGCGCTGCCGAGAACCGCGCCGACCACGCCGCGACCTGCTCGGGGGAGTAGGCGCGCAAGGCGGTGATCCGGATCGCGGCGAGCGTCAGCGCCGCGATGGCCTCGGCATCTTCCGGGCGGTAGGGCCGGATCGCTGCCGCCACAGGTGTTATGCGTCCGGAGTCAGCAGCTTGTGGATATGGACGACGACGTACTTCATCTCGGCGTCGTCGACCGTGCGCTGCGCCTGCGCACGCCAGGCGTCGACCGCCGCGTCGTAGGAGCTGTAAACGCCGACGACGTGGATGCTCTCCGGGTCCTGGAACTCAAGACCGCGCGGGTCCATGACGCGGCCGCCCATGACGAGGTGGAGCCGCTGGGTCGGGGTGGTTTCTTCCATGTTATGCAAGCCCTTGGGGAAGAGAGATGCGCGCCCCTCTAGCGCGTGACGCGCCGAGGGCAAGCCCCTCGCTCCCCGCGACCGCCTCAGCCCTTGGGCTTGCGCCGTAGGTCGCGCACGACACCTGCCGCGATATCGGCCGTCTTGCGCACGAGCTCGCGGGTGTTGTCGGTCGCAGTGCCTGCCGCCTCGGAAGCGGTGGCCGCGAGCTTTTTCGCCTCCTTGCCGGCTGCCTCGCCAAGTTCACCTGCGCGCTCGTGCCCGGCTCGCGCGGTGTCGAAGATCTCCTCGACGGCTGCCATGAAGTATCCCGCGACAGCCTCGCCTATCGCCTCGCCGATGCGTGAGCGGCTGCGCCCGGCGACGCGCTTGACGCCCGAGGAAGCGGCCGAGGTTGCCTCGGATATCGCGTCGCTCGCGGTGTGGTATGCACCGCTCGCGATGCGCCGACCGGGGCGGGTGAGGAGGCCGATCGCGAGACCGACCGCGACCGCGCCGCCGATCACGGTGAGCGGGTGGGCGCGGGTGTAATCGGCCGCGGCGGTCGCGGCATCGCGGGCCTGGTCGGCGAGGGTGCGCTCGGCATTGCGGCGTTCGGCGGCCTCGATCCTGGCGCGCAGCGCGTCGCGCTGCTGGGTGGCGAGTTCGTTCATTCGGGGTCTCCTGGAGATGCCACGTCGGGGCGTGCCGTCTCGGGTGTTTCAGTTTCGTCGCTGTCTTCGCTGTCGCTCACAAGCTCTTCGATCCGCTCGATAATCGGCCCGCGCGCGAACCAGATGAGTATCGCGCCGATGAGCAGCGCGAGGACGCCCTTGCGGTCCGCCGCCTGAGCCATCGCCTGGTCGAGCACGTCGCGCGCGCCGGTGCGTATGCGGGCGGAAATCGAGGAGGTCACGCCCGAGGACACGCGGCTCGCTATGCCTTCCTCCTCGAGCGCGCCCTTCAGCCGCGTGATGTCCTCCACCAGCACCGCGCGCGCCTTGTCGCGCAAGGCCCGGTCCTCGACGAAGCGCTGCGGAAGCAGGCTCATGCCTCGTCTCCGAACATCGCGCCTAGCGTCTTGCCTTCGCCTAGGGCGCGCATGACAAGCACCGCGACGCCTGCGAGCAGGACGCCGACCACGATCGCGATCGCACCCCAGATCGTCACCAGCGGGGCTAGGGCGATCACCGCGCCGACCGCCAGCGCGACCAGCGCGAGGTTGAGGAGCACCAGCGCGAGCACGAGGAGGATAAGCGCGCGCGCCGCCTTCTTGCCGGCGAGGCCTGCACGGGTCTTCTGGAAGGCGATTTCCGCAGCGGCATAGTTGCGCGCGTCGTCGACCAGCGCGGAGACGTCGTCCTTGAGCGTGCCAAGGCCGCCGGCATCCTCTTCCGCCGCGGGTTCGGGCGCAGGCGCGGGCATGGGCCCGGACGCAGCGGGGCCATCCTCGAGCGGCCGAGGCGCGCCGGGCTCGGTGTCTAGCATGAGGTGCCCGTGTCCCGCCGGATCAGTGCTTCTTGCCGCCGCTGAAGATCCGCGCGAGGAAGAAGCCGAACACGGCGGCGATGCCGACCGCGGCAGCCGGGCTCTTGCGGACGATCTCGCGCGCGTCCTCGCCGAGTTCCTCGACGCTCTTGGCATCGAGCTTGGCCGAGGTCTCCTGGAGGGTGCGCGAGGCCTTGCGGGCATAGTCGCCGTATTGGCTTCCGAGCTTCTCGTCGATCTGCGCGGCGGTGTCGCCGACCACCTTGCCGAGCGAGGCGATCGCGTCGGCGGCGACGGCCTTGCCCTCGACGGCAAGTTCGCCGGCCTTGCCCAGAGCCTGGTCGCCATAGGACTTGGCCTCGGCCACGAGGTCGTCGCCCTTGCCGCGGGCCTGCCCGCCGACCAGAGTCAAGCGGTTCTCGGCCTCGGCGCGCAGTGCGGCGGCGCCGGCCTTGGCTTCCTCGAGCGCGGCGTTGAAGCGGCTCTTGGCTTCCACGACCTGCGCCGACGGGGGCGTCTCGGCGGGCGCTGCATCAGCCGCCGCGGCGGTCGCGGCGGTCTTGCGCGAGGCGGCCTTGGTCGGGCCGTCGACCTTGTCGGTCGCGCCCTTGGCGGACTTCGCGGGGGTTTTCTTCGCAGTCTGAGGGGTGTCTGCCATCATGCGTGCTCCTTGTCCTTCGGCGTTCTTTCCGCATCATTCGGCCGCTCCGCCGCGATCCTGCTGCCGCCCTTGCACGAAGGTGCCCTCGCGCATAGGGACGCAGGCGCGTCGGCGGGTGCTGGAATCGTCAAGCCAGAATCATGCCGTTCCCGTTACCATAGGCACTGAGTGTGCGAGCAACCTAAACCACTTTACAGCCGGAGCCAAACATGACCGCGATCATCGACATTCACGGCCGCGAAATCCTCGACAGCCGGGGCAATCCCACCGTCGAAGTGGACGTGCTGCTCGACGACGGGAGCTTCGGCCGCGCGGCGGTGCCCTCGGGCGCCTCGACGGGTGCGCACGAAGCGGTGGAATTGCGCGACGGCGATGCGGCGCGCTACCTCGGCAAGGGCGTGCTGAAGGCGGTCGAGGCCGTCAACACCGAGATCCGCGACCTCCTGATCGAGAACTTCGATGCCGAGGACCAGCGTGACATCGACCTCTCGCTGATCGCGCTTGATGGCACCGCGAACAAGAGCCGCCTCGGCGCCAACGCGATCCTCGGCACCAGCCTCGCTGTCGCCAAGGCGGCGGCGAATGCGCGCGGCCTGCCGCTCTATTCCTACCTTGGCGGGGTCTCGGCGCACATGCTGCCGGTGCCGATGATGAACATCATCAACGGCGGCGAGCATGCCGACAACCCGATCGACATCCAGGAATTCATGATCATGCCGGTCGGCGCCGACAGCCTGGCGGAAGCCGTGCGCTGGGGGGCGGAGGTGTTCCACACTCTCAAGAAGGGCCTCCACCAGAAGGGCCTTGCGACCGCCGTGGGCGACGAGGGCGGCTTCGCCCCCGACCTTGCCAGCACCCGCGCCGCGCTTGACTTCATCATGGATTCGATCGCCAAGGCTGGGTTCAAGCCTGGCGAGGATATTGTGCTGGCGCTCGACTGCGCGGCGACGGAGTTTTTCAAGGACGGCAAGTACGAAATCTCGGGTGAGGGCCTCAGCCTCGCGCCTGCCCAGATGGCCGACTACCTCGCCAAGCTCTGCGGCGAATACCCGATCCGTTCGATCGAGGACGGCATGAGCGAGGATGATTTCGAGGGCTGGGCAGCGCTCACCGCGAGCCTCGGCGACAAGGTCCAGCTGGTCGGCGACGACCTGTTCGTCACCAACCCGGCGCGGCTCAAGGACGGCATCGGGCGCGGCCTTGCGAACTCGCTGCTGGTCAAGGTCAACCAGATCGGCACGCTCACCGAGACGCTCGCCGCGGTCGATATGGCGCACCGCGCGCGCTACACCTGCGTCATGAGCCACCGTTCGGGCGAGACCGAGGACGCGACGATTGCCGACCTCGCGGTGGCGACGAACTGCGGGCAGATCAAGACCGGTTCGCTCGCGCGTTCGGACCGGCTCGCCAAGTACAACCAGTTGATCCGCATCGAAGAGGAGCTCGGCGATTCGGCGCTCTATGCCGGGCGCGGCTGCTTCGGCGCGCGTGCCTGATCCTCGTCGTCGGGCCTAGAGCCCGGCGTCGACTGCCTCGAAAAAGCGCTCCATCGCGGACAGGCCGCGCGGGGAGAGGCGCACCAGCACGCGGCGGTGATCTTCGGGATCGTTTTCGCGCAGGATCAGTCCCTCTTCGGCCAGCACCCCGAGCCACCTGAGGCCGGTCGTCGCCGGGGCGGCCGAACCGATACAGGCGCTCGAGACCGAGACGCTCTTGCCGTCGCCCGCAGCGATGAACAGGTCGAGCAGGATATCCCAGGCGGGCTCGCCGAACAGGTCGGCCTTGCCGAAGATCGCCGCACGTTTGCGCCGCAGGGCATAGGCCTTG
>JBJTSG010000205.1:0-5390 GCA_046076505.1 Erythrobacter sp.
GGCCCTGCGCCTGCCAACCCCTCCGGCTTCGACTACCCCGCCACCCGCAGCTTCGTGAACCTGCCCGGACGCGAAGCAGGCAACCCCGCGCCCGCGCCCTATCTCGGCGAGCATTCCGAGGAAGTGCTGGCCGAGAAATTGGGCCTCTCCTCCGGCGCCATCGGCAAGCTGGTCGATGCGGGGACTGTGGCTCTTTCAGACAAGGATTCGTGATGACCAGACGCGCCGCCATCGTATCGCCCCTGCGCACCCCCGTGGGCAAGTTCCTCGGCGGGCTTTCGAGCCTGAACGCCGGGCAGCTCGGCGCGGTGATCCTCAAGGCGCTGATCGAGCGCTCGGAGATCGATCCGGCGCGGGTCGACGACGTGGTCTTCTCGCAGGGCTACGGCAATGGCGAGGCCCCCGCGATCGGCCACTGGAGCTGGCTCGCGGCCGGGCTGCCCATCGAAGTCCCCGGCTTCCAGCTGGATCGCCGCTGCGGCTCGGGCGTGCAGGCGGTGGCGACGGCAGCGATGATGGTCGAGACCGGGATGGCCGACGTGGTGGTCGCCGGCGGGGTCGAGAGCATGTCGAACGTCGAGCACTACACGCTCGCCGCGCGCGGGGGCGTGCGGATGGGGGACATGGTGCTGCATGACCGCCTCAGCCGCGGCCGGGTGATGAGCCAGCCGGTCGAACGCTTCGGGGTCATCACCGGGATGATCGAGACGGCGGAAAACCTCGCCAAAGACTACGGCATTTCGCGTGAGGAGGCAGACGAATTCGCGGTGCGCAGCCACCAGAACGCCGCCCGCGCCTGGGCGGAGGGCAAGTTTGCCGAACAACTGGTCCCCGTCGCGATCCCCCAGCGCAAGGGCGATCCGGTCATCTTCGACCATGACGAGGGCTATCGCGCCGACGGTTCGATGGAGACCCTCGGCAAGCTTGCCCCCATCGACCTTAAGCGCGATCCGGCAGCCATCGTCACCGCCGGCAATGCCAGCCAACAGAACGACGCCGCCGCGGCCTGTATGGTGGTTGCGGAGGACAAGCTGGAGGAACTCGGCCTCACCCCCATGCTGTGGTTCGGCGGCTGGGCAGCGGCGGGGTGCGATCCCTCGCGCATGGGCATCGGGCCGGTCCCGGCAGTCGAGCGCCTGTTCGAACGGCGCGGCTATTCGTGGGACGATATCGGGCTGGTCGAACTCAACGAGGCCTTCGCCCCGCAGGTGCTCGCGGTGCTCAAGGGCTGGGGCTGGAGCGCGGACGACAGCCGCCGCGAGATCCTCAACGTCAACGGTTCGGGAATCTCGCTCGGCCACCCCATCGGCGCGACCGGAGGGCGCATCCTCGCCGACATGGCGCACGAGATGCACCGGCGCGGGGTGCGCTACGGCCTCGAGACCATGTGCATCGGCGGCGGGCAAGGGATCGCGGCAGTGTTCGAGCGCGCCGCGTGACCTACGAAGCATGGATCGGGCGCGAGGCGCGTGCCAAGGATCGGCTTGACGAGAGTCTGGCGGCGCGCTGGCTGGCGACCTTCGACCTGCCCAAACCACATCCCCCGATCATGCCGCAGGGCATCCACTTCGCGCTGTGCACGCCGGACGCACCCACCGACAGGCTCGGCCAGGACGGGCACCCGGCGCGCGACGACAGCGCGCATAGCTTTCTTCCGCCCTTCCCCTTGCCGCGGCGGATGTGGGCATCGTCGAAGATCGCCTTCCACGCGCCCATCGCCATCGGCGCGGTGATCGAGCGGACCAGCCGGGTCGCGGGCGTGAGCGAGAAAGAGGGCGGATCGGGCCGCCTCGCCTTTGTCGATGTCGAGCATGTCACCAAGGCCAATGGCACCATCGCGGTGATCGAGACCCAGACGCTCGTCTACCGCGAGGCCGCCGCGCCCGATGCCCCGCTCTCGCCGCCGTCGCCGGGGGAGGCGAGCTTCTCGCCCGGGGGATGGGACGCCCACCGCACCCTGATGCCGGATGCCCGGCTGCTGTTCCGTTACTCGGCGCTGACCTTCAACTCGCACCGCATCCACTACGACGCCCCCTATGCCGAAGAGGTCGAGCGCTACCGCGGTCTGGTCGTCCACGGGCCGCTCACCGCAAGCCTGCTGCTGCAACTGGCGGCGCGCGAGCTGGGCGAGAACCGGCTGCGTTCCTTCAGCTTCCGCGGTCTCTCTCCCGCCATCGCCGGCGAGCCGCTGAACCTCGTCATGCGCGCCAAGGATGAAGGCTATGAATTGGCGGCCTTCGCCGGGGACGGGCGGCAGGTGACGGCGGCGAGTGCGGCCACCTGACTCCCTTCCCCTTGGGGAGGGGTTGGGGGGGCCGCCCTCGATCAGACCTGGTGCACCCACCCTCTGACCGCCTCCCTCACGGGAGGGGGAATTAGCCCTCCCAATTGGCAATCGGCTTCAGCACCTTGTACTTCTCCTTCGACGGCTTCCGGCCCAGCTCGGGGAACTCGATCGCCTCAGGCTCCTCGTGGGTGTCGGGAATCCGCGAGAGCAGATCACGCACCAGCGTCAGCCGTCCGCGCCGCTGGTCGTTGAAATCGACCAGCGTCCACGGTGCGTGCTCGGTGTGCGTTGCCTTCAGCATCGCCTCGCGCGCCTTGGTGTAATCATCGTACTTCTCGCGCGCGGCGAGATCGATGGGGGAGAGTTTCCAGCGCTTCAGAGGATCTTCCAGCCGCTCGCGCAGGCGCTCCTCCTGCTTGTCCTGATCGGCGGCGAGCCAGTATTTGAACAGCAGGATGCCATCATCGACCAGCAGTTTCTCGAAGGCGGGAACGGCCTTGAGGAAGGCATCGACCTGATCGGGAGAAGCATAGCCCATCACCTTCTCGACGCCCGCGCGGTTGTACCATGAGCGGTCGAACAGCACGATCTCGCCCGCAGTGGGCAGGTGGGAGACGTAGCGCTGGAAATCCCATTGGCCCAGCTCGGCCTCGGTCGGCTTGCCGAGCGCCACGGTGCGGCACTGGCGCGGGTTCAGCTGCCCGCGCACCGCTTCGATCGCGCCGCCCTTGCCCGCGGTGTCGCGGCCCTCGAACAGCACCACCACGCGCGCGCCGGTCGCCTTGACCCAGCGCGCCATGCTCACCAGCTCGAGCGTCAGCGGTGCGAGCGCCACCTCGTAATCCTTGCGCTTCATCCCCATTGGCGTCCCCCCTTCATTGTCCGGTTCCCGCAAAAGTAGTATCACCTGAAACCATGGCGACTCTCGCAGCCCCCCGGCCCGACTTCACCACCCTGCCAGACATGGCGGCGGATGTCTTTACTGCCCCGCTCGCGCGGCCTGCGCACGTGGGCGAGGACTGGCTCGAGCCCGCGCAGACGGCCTACACGGCGGAAGATCACAAGGTGTGGGACGATCTCTTCGCGCGCCAGATGGAGGTGTTGCCGGGCCGCGCGGCGAGCGCCTTCATGGCGGGGCTGGAGAAGCTCGATCTCGGGCGCGGCGGCATTCCGGAATTCGGTCAGCTTTCGGAAGAACTGGGCGCCCTCACCGGATGGAGCGTGGTGCCCGTCCCCATGCTCATCCCGGACCACGTGTTCTTCTGGCATCTCGCCAACCGGCGGTTCCCGGCGGGCAACTTCATCCGCACGCGGCAAACCTTCGACTACATCGAGGAGCCCGACGTCTTCCACGACGTGTTCGGCCACGTGCCGATGCTCACCGATCCGGTCTATGCCGACTACATGCAGGAATATGGCCGCGCCGGGTGGAAGGCGATGCGCTACAATCGCCTCAAGGCCTTGGGCGCGCTCTACTGGTACACGGTCGAATTCGGGCTGATCGAGGAGGCGGGCGAGGTGCGGGCCTATGGCGCGGGGATTCTCTCCGGCCCGACCGAGGCGCGCTTCGCAGTGGAGGCGGAAAGCCCGAACCGGATCATGCTCAACGTCGACCGGGTGATGCGCACCGACTATGTGATCAGCGACTTGCAGCCGACCTACTTCGTCATCGAGAGCTTCGCCGACCTCTACCGGCAGACCGTCGAGCGCGATTTCGACCGGCTCTATCGCAGCCTGCCGGCCGGGTTCACCTATGCCAACAGCGCGGTGATCGACGTCGACAACGTGCTGCACCGGGGTAGCCAAGAATACCACCTGCGCGGTGGGCGCGGGAGCGGGGCGGCTCCGGTTTGAGCACAGGTCTTCATCCCCGCTCGTCCTGAGCCTGTCGAAGGACTGCTTTCGGCTTTGACCTGAGTGCCTGGTACCGAGGAAAGACGGCCCTTCGGATAGTTCAGGGCGAGCGGTTAGATGAGCTCAGGCTCTCACGAACCGCCGCATGACCGCATGGTAGACCACCAGCGCGGCTGCGGTGGCCGCCAGGGCAATGCCGAGACTGAGGAAGGACAGGCTGCCGATCATCGTCCCGTCGTTGGCAATCTCGCCCGTGACGACCGAGATGGCCATGGCGAGCCCGATCTGGCGCAGGATGTCGCCGGGTGCCTCGGTCCGCGCGAGGATCGAGGCGAGCCACCCCAGACTTCCCCCCAGCACGATCAGCACCAGCAACGCCATCAGTCCCGCAACTCCGTATCGTCCCCGGCAACGCGCCGGCTCCCCACCCAAATGACCGTGGGCACGAGCGGTTCCGACAAATGTTGCGGTCAGGCTTCAGCGCAGGCTCAACCACGCAAGGCCGATGGCGCCGACGGCGATACGGTACCAGGCGAAGGGTGCGAAGCCGATCCGGGTGATGATCGTGACGAAGGCCTTCACCACCACCAGCGCGGTGACGAAGCCGACCATCGAGCCGATGGCGATCAGCGCATAATCGTGACTGGTCAGCCCGCCGACATGCTTGGCGAGCTGGTAGACGGTCGCGCCGGTGAGCGTCGGCACGGCGAGGAAGAAGCTGAACTCCGCCGCGGTCTTGCGGTCGACGCCGAACGCCATCGCGCCGAGGATCGTCGCGCCCGAGCGGCTGACGCCGGGGATCATCGCGAGACACTGGACAAGGCCGACAAGGACTGCAGTCTTCAGGGGTACGCCCGCCACGCCAGGGCCGGTCGCAGGCGGGTTCGCCCAGCGTTCCACGGCGAGGATCGCCACGCCGCCGATGATCAGCGCCCAGCACACGATCACCGCGCTGCCGAGGAAGCCTTCGATGATGTCGCCGAACAGGAGGCCGAGGAGCACCGCCGGGAAGAAGGCGACGAGGATGTTGCGCACGAAGGCGAGCGCGCCCTTCTCGAAGCCGAACAGGCCCTTCGCCACATCCCAGAAGGTCTTCCAGTAGAGCACCACGATGGCGAGGATCGCCGCCGGCTGGATGGCGATGTTGAACACCTCCCAGTCCGACTGGTCGAAGCCGAGCAACTCGGTCGCGAGGATCAGGTGCCCGGTCGAGGAGACGGGCAGGAACTCGGTCAGCCCCTCGAGGATG
>JBJTSG010000206.1:0-3053 GCA_046076505.1 Erythrobacter sp.
GCTTGCGACGGTTGGCGAGGCCGGTCAGCTCGTCGACCTGCGACTGTCGGGCGACCTGCGCCTCGTAGGCATATTGCGCCGAGATATCGACCGCGCTGCCGCGATAGCCCTGGAAGGTGCCATTGGCGTCGAGCAGCGGGCGGCCGTTGACGCGCCACCAGCGGGTCGAGCCGCGCGCGGTCTCGACGGCGACGATCTGCTCGTCGAGCTTGGAGCGGGCGCGCAGCTTGAAGGACAGGTTGCGCTGGGCGGTGCCGGCGTGTTCGTTCTCGATGTCGAGAAACAGCTTGGTGATCGTGGTGCCGATCAGGTTCTCGGCCTCCGCACCGATGTCGGCGAGCGCCCGCTGGGAGAGGAAGGTCAGGCGGTCCTCGGCGTCGGTCGCCCAGAACATCCCGATGCCGAGCTCCTCGACCTCGCCGAGCACGGCGGAGCGGTCGGGACGCGCGCTTTGCGTCCCGCCTGATGCTGGGGGAGCCGCGCGATTTGCCTCGCGGGCCGATTTGCGAAATCCGAGTGCCATGCCTTGTCCTCGTCGGGCCGGGTTCGCGATGCCGGACCCCTTACCCTGAGCCATAAGCCGGACCGGGTTGACAAAGCGTTAGCCTTGTTTGTCGCGCCAGTGCCGAACCGGTGCCCGGGGAGGCGGAACGATTTTTGCAAGACCGCGTTATGAAGTCGAGCGGCCGCTTGGCATAATCTTGCCTTGTGGCCTATACCTGTGCAACTTTTCTGCAGCATCGCAGCCAAGAACGGGATCTTGGCCTGCGGTTTTTGCAACCTTGGGGGGATGACGCCATTCCTGTCACCGAACTGCCCGCGAAGGCGCATGACGCTCTGACCGACCCTGTGCGCGACCGCGCCGCATGGGAGGCGATGCGCGCCGCCGCGCTCGCCGATCCCGGCGCGTTCCACGGCGCCATTGCCGCGCGGAACATGCACTGGTTCGTGGCCGATGTGGGCCCGGCGGGCGCGTGGCTGGCGAAGGGCGAGGACGGGCGCTGGGCCGGCTGGGATGCCGAGAGCGCGGCGCCGGTCGCGCCAGGGCTCGCTGCCGATTTCACTCCCTGGCACACCGGCTTCGACGGCTCGAACCCGCCGCATTGGCGGTGGTTCGTGGGCGGGCGCACCAATGCCGCCTTTTCCGAACTCGACCGCCACGTGCTGGCCGGGCACGGCGACGAGGCGGCGCTGGTGTTCGAGGGCGACCGCTGGGACATGAGCGCCAACGGCGGCAAGGGCGCGCCGATCGACTGCTTCACGATCAGCCGCAAGCGCCTGCTGCTCGAGGTGGCGAAGTGCGCCGTCGCCTTGGAGGCGCTGGGCCTCAGGCCCGGCGACCGCATGGCGCTCAACATGCCGAGCATCGTGCCCCAGATCTACTGGACCGAAGCGGCCAAGCGCATGGGGGTGGTCTACACCGCGGTGTTCGGCGGCTTTTCCGACAAGACCCTCTCCGACCGCATCGCCGACACCGGCGCGCGGGTAATCGTCACCTCCGACGGCAGCTACAGGAACGCGCAGGTCGCGGCCTTCAAGAACGCCTACACCGACCCGGCGCTCGACAACTTCGTGCCGGTGACGACGGCGCTGGAGATTCTGGGCGGGCTCGATCTCGACCTCGCGGCCGAGGACCATGCAACGATCCTTGCCGCGGTGCGCGAGGCGCTCGCCGGAGAAATCACGGTCGATCGCTCGGACGTGATGCGCGGCGTGGGCAAGGCGCTGATCCAATTGGGCAGCGAAGGGCGCATCACCAGCGCCGATGCCGCGCGGGTGCGGATCGCGATCGCCTCGAGCCTGGTCACCCTGCCGCCGCGGGTCGAGGCGGTGATCGTGTGTCGCCACACCCATCAGCCGGACATGATCTGGCGCGAGGAGCGCGACCGGTGGAGCCACGAGCTCACCGACGCAGCCTTCGCCACGGTCTTGGAGAAGGCGCGCGGCGCGGGCTTCGCGGTGCAGTCGGAAGCCGAGCTGATGGCGCTTCCCGACGCCGATTTCGTGCGCGCGATCTGGGCCTCGTCGAAGCCCATGCCCGTCGATGCCGATTACCCGATGTTCTTCATCTACACCTCGGGTTCGACCGGCAAACCCAAGGGGATCGTCCACTCCCACGGCTATGCGGCCGGAGTCGCCGAGACGATGAAGGCGAGCTTCGATGCTCGCCCCGGCGACACGCTGTTCGTGGTCGCCGATCCGGGCTGGATCACCGGGCAGAGCTACCTGATCTGCGCGCCGCTGATGACGCGGGTGACCTCGCTGGTCTCCGAAGGCTCGCCGGTTTTCCCCCACGCGGGCCGCTTCGCCTCGATGATCGAGCGGCACAATGTCCGCATCTTCAAGGCGGGCGTGACCTTTTTGAAGTCGGTCATGTCCGATCCCGACAACCTCGCCGAGCTCGAGCGCTACGACATGAGCGGGCTTCGCGTCGCGACCTTCTGCGCCGAGCCGGTCAGCCCTTCCGTGCAGGCCTTCGGGATGGAGCACGTGACCCCGCGCTACATCAACTCCTACTGGGCGACCGAACACGGCGGGATCGCGTGGACGCACATGTTCGCCAATGATGACTTTCCCCTGCGCGCCGATGCCCACGCCTATCCGCTGCCGTGGATCGTCGGCGACGTGTGGGTCGAGGACGAGGACGCACGCGGCGGCGAGGCTCCCTTCGCGCGCACCGATGAAGGCGGTGTGTCGTGGCGCCGCGCGGAGCAGGGCGAGAAGGGCGAGATCGTGATCGCCGCGCCTTATCCCTACCTCGCGCGAACCATCTGGGGCGACATTGCGGGCTTCAAGGTTGAAGGTGGCCGCGTCGATCCCGCCTGGCGCGGCGATGCGGCGCGCTGGGAAGAGGGCTATTGGAAACGCTGGAAGGGCGCCTGGGCCTACACCCAGGGCGACTTCGCGATTGCGCACGCCGACGGCTCCTTCTCCTTCCACGGGCGCTCGGACGACGTCATCAACGTCTCGGGCCACCGCATGGGCACCGAGGAGATCGAGGGCGCGGTGCTGCGCGACAAGGCGCTCGCGCCGGATTCTCCGGTCGGCAATGT
>JBJTSG010000207.1:0-3604 GCA_046076505.1 Erythrobacter sp.
TTCCTTCTCCAGCCAGATCGCCTCTTCGACGAGGTCGCGCGCGATCTGTTCGACATCGCGGCCGACATATCCGACCTCGGTGAACTTGGTCGCCTCGACCTTGATGAAGGGGGCTTCGGCGAGCTTCGCCAGACGCCGGCTGATCTCGGTCTTCCCGCAGCCGGTGGGGCCGATCATCAGGATGTTCTTGGGCGTGACCTCGTCGCGCAGATCCGCGCCGAGCCGCTGCCGCCGCCAGCGGTTGCGCAGCGCGACGGCGACGGCGCGCTTCGCGTCGGCCTGGCCGATGATGTGCTCGTCCAATGCGGCGACGATCGCCTTGGGGGTAAGGTTGTCCATGGTCTGTCCGGTAAGGGGAGAAGGGATCAGACGGTCTCGACCGTCAGGTTGCCATTGGTGAAGACGCAGATCTCGGCCGCCACCGCCATCGCCTTCCTCGCGATGGTCTCGGCATCGGCCTCGTAATCGGCAATCGCCCGCGCGGCAGCGAGCGCGAAGTTGCCGCCCGATCCGATCGCGGCGATCTCGCCTATGGGTTCGAGAACGTCGCCATTGCCGGTCAGCACCAGCAGCGTCTCCTTGTCGGCGACGATCATCAGCGCCTCGAGGTTGCGCAGGTACTTGTCGGTCCGCCAGTCCTTGGCGAGCTCAACCGAAGCCCGCATCAGCTGCCCGGAGTGCTGCTCGAGCTTGCGCTCCAGCCGCTCGAAAAGAGTGAAGGCATCGGCCGTCGCGCCCGCGAAGCCGGCGATGACGCTGCCATCGCCGATCCGGCGCACCTTGCGGGCGTTGGGCTTCATCACGGTGTTACCCATCGAAACCTGGCCGTCACCGGCGATGACGGTGGTGCCGTTCCGGCGGACGCCGATGATGGTGGTGCCGTGCCATTGCACGAGGCCGTGGGCCGAGGGATTGTCGCTCATCGCGGCAATATGGAGCCGCGCCTGCGCGGATCAAGGCGTGGGCTTACTGCCCGTTGGGACCGCTGCCTGGGGCACCGGCGCCGCCCGGCAGGCCCGCACCGCCGACCTGGCCGATATTGCCGAACAGGTCCTCGAGGAAGCCGCGCTCGCGCCCGAGGGTCGGGGTCTTGTTGCCATTGGGCGAGAGGTAGACCAACTTCTCGATGCCCGCGCGGTCGACCTTGGCGACGCGCCCGGCCTCGTCGAACTGCACCGCGATGACGCTATGGGTGCGGATGCGCGGGCGGTTGAACGGGCGCTGGCCGGTGATGCTCGAGACATAGTACCAGGTCGGATTGCCGAACTGGCTGGTGAAGGTCGGCCGGCCGAGGGTGCTTTCGACCGACTGCTTGTTGTCGATCTGCGGCTGAACCAGTTCGGTCAGCGCCGGATCGACGATGTAGCCGCGCGATTCGCGGATTGACGCGCAACCCGGCAACACCAGCGCCGCGCCCGCCACCAGCAGCAGCGCAGCCCGCGCGCCCTTCGATTGCTTACCAGCCGTCATCTGCGCCAAACCGTGTCCGTTTCCGTTGTCCGTGCGCGCAAGGCGCTCTTGTCCCTTGGGCGAGGTGCTTTAAGGGGCTAGCCGCAAGCTTGCAACGCACCATATCCGTTCTTGCAGTGCCGAGACGGGATTGAACGGCGGTTGAACGCATCCGCCGCGCGCGCGTTGTCGTAGCTGTCGCGGCGGCCCTGCTGTAGGATCGCCCCCGGATTTCGCGAAAGGTTCGTCGCCCATGTCCCTTCTCTCCCGCCTGCTCGGCACGGCCCCCGATCCGCGCGAGGGAGTGCGCCCGCTGTGGCACCGGGTGATCGAGCTGGCGCGGGACGCGGATTACTATGCCGCCGCGCAGGTGGCGGATTCGGTTGCGGGCCGCTTCGACATGATCACCGCGGTGCTGAGCGCGGTCATGGTCCGGCTCGAAGCCTCGGACCTGCGCACCGAAAGCGCGCTGCTTGCCGAGCTGTTCGTCGAGGACATGGACGGGCAGCTCCGCGAATTCGGCATCAACGACGTCGTCGTTGGCAAGCGGATCGGCAAACTGATGAGCGTGTTGGGCGGCCGGCTCGGCGCCTATCGCGGGGCCTTCAACGCGGGCGACCTCGAGCGGCTGACCGCCGCGGTGGGGCGCAACGTGACCTTTGCCGAGGGCGCCGACGAGGCCGTCGCGGCGCGCGATGTGGCGGCGCGATTGATGAAGCTTTTCAACCGTCTCGGGCGCTTTTCCGATGCCGAGATGATGAGCGCGAGCGCGATCTGGTGAGCGCGGCCCTGCCCCCGCCCGAGCTCTCGCGCATGGTCAAGGCGCGCCCGCTACCCGCCGGCCCGGTGGTGATCGAGGCGAATGCCGGGGAGCGCGCGGCGCTCGCGGCGCGGTTCGGCCTGGGCGCGGTCGAGGCCCTGCGCGCCGAGATCGCGCTCGAGCCCCGCCCCCGCGCAATCCGTGCGACCGGGCGGCTCACCGCGCAGGTGATGCAGCCCTGTGCGGTTTCGGGCGAGGACTTCCCCGTTACCATCGACGAGCCCGTGGACCTGAGGTTCGTCGAGGAAAATCAGCGACCTGCTGCGCAAGAGGAGGAGATCGAGCTCGAGGCCGACGATTGCGACGAGATCGAGTTTTCGGGCGAGATGTTCGATCTCGGAGAGGCGGTGGCGCAGACCCTCGGTCTCGCCATCGATCCCTATGCGGAAGGGCCCGAGGCCGATGCCGCAAGGGCCGCCGCGGGGATCGTGCCGGAGGGCGAGCAGCTTGGCCCACTCGCCGACCTGCTGGCGGGGCTCAAGAAGAGCTGACCCGGCAGAACCCTGAGGGACCCCGTGGCATCGCCTTAAGGCGTTGCGCCGCAAGCCTTTCTGCATGTCCGCCTTGCGCTTCCTGCCCCTCGCCTCGCTTGCAGCGATTTCCAGCCCGGTGAGGGCGGAGGAGGACGGGAACACGTGGCTCGGCCAGTTCATCACCCTTCGCGCATCGGACAAGGTCTTCGTCCGGCTCGAGGCGCAGGAGCGGTTCACCAACGATTCCAGCCGCTTGGGCCAGCTTCTGCTGCGCTCGCTGGTGGGCTACCGCTTCGCCCGCGACGCCCACGCGGGGGCGGGCTATGCCTTCGTGATGACCGATCCGGTCGGGCCGGTGAAGCTCAACGAGCACCGCTTCTACGAGGAGGTCCAGGTGCGTCTCGTCAGGACGCGGGGCGGGGTCACGCTCGACAGCCGCACCCGGCTCGAACAGCGCATTTTCGAGGAGCGTAGCGGCACCCAGTGGCGGCTGCGGCAATGGCTGCAACTGCGCGCGCCGATCAGCGAAAACAACAGGTTGGTGCTCTACACAGAGCCCTTCGTCGAGCTTGGCGCCGGGACCGTGCAGCGCGGCGGGCTGTCGGTGTGGCGCAACTTCGCCGGGGTCTCCCTGCCGCTCGCGCGGAACGCGGAACTGGTGCCGGGCTACCTCAACCAGCGCGTATTCCGGCCGGGCGAGGACCGCATCGACCACACGGCCAACGTCAACCTGTGCTAGCGTCCGCGCTCGTGGTGTAATTTCTGGTGGAGATTGAGGTGATCGCATGGGGTGGGGCATGCCCCACCCCATGCGATTTCGATCTCGGTGGCCACCGGGCTCATTGGTAAGGTGGAGTTTCCA
>JBJTSG010000208.1:0-3740 GCA_046076505.1 Erythrobacter sp.
AGGCTGCGCGGCAGATCGGGCTCGACCCCGACGGCGAGTTCGCCGATGGGCGTGGCGGGCCCTGCGGGATCGACCGCGCCGGCGGGCGGCTTCGGATCGCCGAAGTCGGGCGCGGTGCCCGGCTTGCCGGTGCCCTTCCAGTCGCCGAACCACTGCTCGACGAGCCCGGCGAGCACCATCGGATCGGCATCGCCGGCGACGACGATCACGGTGTTCTCCGGCCGGTAATAGCGATCGTAGAAGGCCTTCACCGCCTTGCCGGTCGCGCCGTTCAGCGTCGCTTCGGTGCCAATGGGATTGCGCACCGACAGGCGCTGGCCGGCGAAGAACGTCTGCCGGGTGAGGTCCGCCATGCGCAGGCCCGCCCCGCCCCTCTCGCGCTTTTCGGCCAGCACGATCGGGCGCTCGGCGGCGACATTGGCGTCGCTCAGGACCGGTTCGCGGACCATGCCTGAGAGGAGCTTGAAGCTCTCCGAAAGCTTGGCGTTGTCGATGTTGGGGATGTCGAGCTTGTAGGTCGTGCCGGTCGGCGAGGTCTCGGCGTTGGCATCGCTGCCGAAGGTCGCGCCAAGGCGCTGCCAGGCTGAGATCGCCTCCGCCTTGCCGAGATACTTGCTCTCGCGGAACAGCAAGTGCTCGAGGAGATGCGCGAAACCCTGCTCGCTGTCCTCCTCGTACATCGAGCCTGCATCGATCCGCACCCGGATCGAGACCTGGCGCGGCGGCACGCCGTTGCGGCGCACGGCATAGCGCAGCCCGTTCTTCATCTCGCCGAACAGCCACTGCTCGTCGGGAGGCACGTCCGAGCCTCTGTAGAGCCACGCCTCGCCCTTGGGTTGGAGCGCCTTCGGAGCGGGGATGCCGGACGCGGGCGACGCGGCCTGTGCGGGGGCGGGCTGGGCCTGCTCGGCCAGCAGCGGCTGAAAGGCAACGAGCGGGGAAAGAAGAAGGGCGAGAGCGCGGGTCGCGCGGGAGGACGACGTCATGGGCATGGCTTATAGGAAGCCGGAAGGTGAAGCGATAGTGAACACTTGGCCCTGTGCATCGGCCCGCCCCGCGCGAGGCACCTTGCCGCTTTCAGTCGCCGTGCCTAAATGGCGGACCATGTTCATAGAGACCGAAACCACTCCGAACCCCGCCGCGCTCAAGTTCCTCCCGGGTCGCCCGGTGATGATGACCGGCACCCGCGAATTCGCCACCCCCGAAGCGGCCGAGGCAAGCCCGCTCGCGCAGGCGATCTTCGACACGGGCGAAGTGGTGAACGTCTTCTACGGCTACGACTTCGTGACCGTCACGGGCGCGCCCGGCGCGGACTGGGCGGCGCTGCGGCCGCAGGTCATCGCGATCCTGCTCGACCACTTCGTCTCCGAGGCCCCACTGTTCCCGACCGGCACCGCCAGCGGCATCGCCGTGCCCCCGGCGGAGGAGGAGATGGCGGTCGAGGAACGCCCCGAGGATGCCGAGGTGATCGCCGCGATCAACGAACTGCTCGAGACACGGGTGCGCCCGGCGGTGGCAGGCGACGGCGGCGACATCGCCTATCGCGGCTTCCGCGACGGAATCGTCTACCTGACCCTCCAAGGCTCGTGCTCGGGCTGCCCGTCGAGCACGGCGACGCTCAAGCATGGCATCGAGGGCCTGCTCAAGCACTACGTCCCCGAGGTCATCGAGGTGCGCGCCGCATGAGCCGCCAGTTTCACGACCAGCCGCTCTCCACCGAGGCGCTCGCCCAGCTGTTCACCGAGGCAAGAAGCTACAACGGCTGGCTCGACCGCGGGGTCAGCGACGAACAGCTGCACGCGATCTGGGACCTGGTGAAGATGGCCCCGACCTCGGCCAACATGCAGCCCGCGCGGATCGTATGGGTGAAGTCCGCCGAGGCCAAGCAGCGCCTCGCGGCCTGCGTCATGGAGGGCAACAAGGCGAAGATCCTCGCCGCGCCCGTCACCGCGGTGATCGGCTACGACATCGATTTCCGCGACGAGCTGCCCTGGCTCTTCCCGCACACCGACGCGCGCAGCTGGTTCACCGGCAGCGAGACCTTCCGCGAGGAGAGCGCCTTCCGCAACTCCTCGCTCCAGGGCGCCTACCTGATGCTCGCTGCGCGCGCGCTCGGGCTGGATTGCGGACCGATGTCGGGCTTCGATCCGGCCGCCGTCAACGCGGCTTTCTTCGCCGACGAGCCGCGCCACCGGGTGAACTTCATCTGCTCGGTCGGCTACGGCGATCCGGCGAGCATCTTCGACCGCTCCCCCCGCCCCGATTTCGCGCGCTTCAATTCCATCGCGTGACCCGCGCGCGCGGCTTGCGCATTGCCCGCTTGCGCGCCCGCCCCGGCTGGGGCATCGCGCGTGGCCATGCGGGTCCTCGCCATCGAGACAGCGTCCGAAGCGTGCTCCGTCGCCCTGTTTGACGGCGAGGAGACGATTGCGCATGACCACCGCGTGATCGGGCGCGGTCACGCCGAGGCCTTGGTGCCGATGATCGCCGCCCTGCCGGACAAGGGCCGGGCCGCGCGCGTCCTCGTCTCGCTCGGACCCGGCAGCTTCACCGGCGTGCGGATCGGGCTTGCGACGGCGCGGGCGCTGGGCTTTGCTTGGAGTGCAGAGGTGCTGGGTTACCCCACCCTCGCGCTCGTCGCGGCCGCAGCCCGGCGCAAAGGCGCGCTCACCGTGTGCATGAACGGCGGGCACGGCGAGTGGTTCGTCCAGGATTTCCGCGAGGGCGAACCGCTCGGCGACCTCAACTCGCTCACCCCGGCAGCGGCTCTGGAGCGCGGCGCGCAAGGAACGATCATCGGCAACCGTGCGGCGGATTTCGCCGCACGGCTGGGGGACGGGCACGAGGCGGTCACATGCCTGCCCGACGCCCGCGCCGTGCCGCTTCTCCCGCCCGCTGCCCTCACCATCGCCCTCGCCCCGATCTACGGCCGCGGTCCCGATGCGACCCCCATGGCGGAGCGACGCCCGGCATGACGCCCGCCGCCGCCCCCGACCCGGCACTCGTCGACGGGATCATGGCGGTCATGGAGGCCGCCTTCGACCCGGCCTATGGCGAGGCCTGGAACCGGCGACAGGTGAGCGACGCGCTGACGCTCGCCAACACCCACGCGCTGCTGGTCGACGCCGAGGGCGCTCCGCTCGGCCCCGACAACGCGGCGGCGCCGGCCGGCTTCGTGCTCACCCGCCACGTGCTTGACGAGGAGGAGTTGCTGCTCATCGCGGTGATCCCCGGAGCCCGCCGGCGCGGCGTGGGCGCGGCGCTTATCGAACGGCTTGTCGCTGCCGCCCGCACGCGCGGCACGGCGCGAATCTTCCTCGAAATGCGGCGCGGCAATCCTGCAATCCATCTCTACCGGAAGCTTGGATTCGTCCCGATCGGGGAGAGAAGAAACTATTACCGAATGGCTAATGGCGAGCGCATCGACGCAATTACTTTCGCTCTCACAATCGAATAGCTCTCCTTCTGCCGCAAAATGCGCCTTAAGCAAGGCAACGCAGTTGCCAAGATTGCACAAAACCGTCATGGCGCTGTCACCGGCGCAAGTTGAACGTCCGGGCGCGAGGAACTCATGCAAGATCTGGAAATCGATATGAAGGAAACGCTTATCACGCTGACCAGCGACATTGTCGCCGCGCATGTCGGCAACAATGATGTCGCCATCAACGACGTGCCCGCACTGATCACCAGCGTGTACAACGCCCTCTCCAACCTTGGCGAGGCGCCCGTCGTCGAAGAAG
>JBJTSG010000209.1:0-4038 GCA_046076505.1 Erythrobacter sp.
GATCAAGAAGCTCGGCGGCGACACGGCCAAGATCAACCCGCTGGTGCCGGTCAACCTCGTGATCGACCACTCGGTGATGGTCGACGAATTCGGCCACCCCAAGGCGATGGAAGCCAACATGGCGCTTGAATACGAGCGCAATGCCGAGCGTTACGACTTCCTCAAGTGGGGCTCCAAGAGCTTCCAGAACTTCACCGCCGTGCCCCCGGGCACCGGGATCTGCCACCAGGTGAACCTCGAACACCTCGCCCGCGCGGTGTGGTCGTCGGAAGGGCCTGACGGCGTGATGGTCGCCTATCCCGACACCTGCGTCGGCACCGACAGCCACACCACCATGATCAACGGCCTTGGCGTCTTGGGCTGGGGCGTGGGCGGGATCGAAGCCGAAGCCGCGATGCTCGGCCAGCCGGTTTCGATGCTGATCCCCGAAGTCGTCGGCTTCTACCTTGAAGGCGCGATGGCTGAAGGCGTGACCGCGACCGACCTCGTGCTGACCTGCGTGCAGATGCTGCGCAATGTCGGCGTGGTCGGCCGCTTCGTCGAGTTCTACGGCCCGGGCGTTGCCAACCTCACCCTCGCCGACCGCGCCACCATCGCCAACATGGCGCCCGAATACGGCGCGACCTGCGGCTTCTTCGGGATCGACGACAAGACCCTCGATTACCTGCGTCTCACCGGCCGCAGCGAGGAGACCATCGCGCTCGTGGAAGCCTATGCCAAGGCGCAGGGCATGTGGTTTGACCCCGCTAACGTGCCGGTCTTCACCAAGACTCTCTCGCTCGACATGGCCGCGGTCGTCCCGAGCCTCGCCGGCCCCAAGCGCCCGCAGGGCAAGGTGATCCTCCCCGAGGTCGACGACATGTTCAACGGGGATCTTACCAAGGTCTACGGCAAGAGCGCCCCGGCCCGCGTCGGCGTGGAAGGCAAGGATCACGACATCGGCGACGGCGACGTGGTGATTGCCGCGATCACGAGCTGCACCAACACCTCGAACCCCGACGTGCTGATCGCCGCCGGCCTTGTCGCCAAGAAGGCCAACGAGCGTGGGCTGAAGCCCAAGCCGTGGGTCAAGACCTCGCTCGCACCCGGATCGCAGGTTGTGACCGACTACCTCGTTAAGTCGGGCCTGCAGGAGCACCTCGACGCGGTCGGCTTTGACCTCGTGGGCTACGGCTGCACCACCTGCATCGGCAATTCCGGGCCTCTGGCGGCTCCGATCAGCGCCGCGATCAACGGCAACGACATTGTCGCCGCGTCCGTGCTGTCGGGCAACCGCAACTTCGAGGGCCGCGTCAGCCCCGACGTGCGCGCCAACTTCCTCGCCTCGCCGCCGCTGGTGGTGGCCTATGCGCTGAAGGGCACCGTCACCGAGGACATAACCACCACCCCGATCGGCACCGACCAGGACGGCCAGCCGGTGATGCTCGCCGACCTGTGGCCGACCAACGCCGAGATCGCCGCGCATCGCGCCGCCAATATCGACCGTTCGATGTTCGAAAGCCGCTACGCCAACGTCTATGACGGGGACGAGCACTGGCAGGCGATCACCGTCGAGCCCTCCGACACCTACCAGTGGCGCGCCGGCTCGACCTATGTCGCCAACCCGCCCTATTTCGAGGGCATGACCATGACCCCGGCGCCGGTCACCGACATCGTCGATGCCAAGCCGCTGGCGATTCTCGGCGATTCGGTCACCACCGACCACATCTCGCCGGCCGGTTCGATCAAGGAAGACAGCCCGGCGGGCAAGTTCCTGATGAGCAATCAGGTCACCAAGAAGGACTTCAACTCCTACGGCTCGCGCCGCGGCCACCATGAAGTGATGATGCGCGGCACCTTCGCCAACATCCGCATCAAGAACGAGATGGTGCCCGGCGTCGAAGGCGGCTTCTCGACCTACGCGGGCGAGACCATGCCGATCTACGACGCGGCGATGAAGCACAAGGACGACGGCACCCCGCTGGTGGTGATCGGCGGCAAGGAATACGGCACCGGCTCCAGCCGCGACTGGGCGGCCAAGGGCACGATCCTGCTGGGCGTGCGGATGGTGATCGTCGAGAGCTTCGAGCGCATCCACCGCTCGAACCTTGTCGGCATGGGCGTTCTGCCGCTCCAGTTCAAGGAAGGCGACACCCGCCAGACCCTTGGCCTCACTGCCACCGACACCTTCTCGATCCGCGGCCTTGCCGACCTGACCCCGGGTCAGGACGTCACCGTCGAAGTCACCCGCGAGGACGGCACGCATTTCAGCTTCACCGCGCTGTGCCGCATCGATACCGCCAACGAAATGGAATATTACCGCCACGGCGGCATTCTCCATTACGTTCTTCGCAAGCTTGCGGCATAAGGGGACGCATGACGCAGACCCGCTCCGCCCTCCGCCTCGCCGCTGCCCTGCCGCTGTTGCTGGCGCTGGGAGCATGCGGCGGCGAGCAGGGCGGGTCGGGCAACGACCGCGGGGCGGCTCCGGTCGGCTTCGAGCTTGCGGCCGCGGCGACAGCGGACGCCCCGGCGAAAGGCGCGCCCTCCGGTGAAGCAAGGATCGTTGAGGTCACGCCCGAGGACCTGTGGGCGCAGATCGAAGCGGGCAAAGTCCGCGTGATCGACGTGCGCACGCGCGAAGAAGCCATCGCCGGCGTGATACCCGAGGCCGACCACATCCCGCTCGACCGCTTCGATCCGGCCAAGCTCGATCTGTCCGACGGGCGCAAGGTGGTGCTCTATTGCCGCTCGGGCCGCCGCTCGGCGATCGCGGCCGAGAAGCTTGCCACCTTCACCGGACAGCCGGTGGAACATCTCGCGGGCGGGATGCTGTCCTGGGAGGCATCGGGCCTGCCGATCGACAAGCCCGAGAAGCTCGCCGAATAAACTGGACCCAAACGAAACAGGGCGGCTCGCAGGAGCCGCCCTGTTTCTTTGTGGTCGAAGCCCCTGTGCCTCAGCCGACGAACTTGCGGCGCCCGAGGATCGCCGCGGCGGCGAGGCCGAACAGCACCGTCATCGGCGGCGCGGGCACGTCGTGGCCGCCCGAGGAACCGCTCGAGCTGCTGCTGCTTGAGGAGGACGAAGACGAAGACGAGCTGCTGCTCGACGAGGAGCTCGAGCCGCTGCTGCCCGACGACCCCGAGGAACCGCTCGAGCTGCTGCTCGACGAGGACGAGGACGAGGACGACGAAGAGGACGACGAGCTGCTGCTGGTGCTGCTGGTCATGTCGCCCGAGGTGCTGCCGCCGCTGGTCGCCCCGCCCGAGGACGACGAGGAGCTGGAGCTGCTCGAGGAAGAGGACGACGAGCTCGACGAGGACGAGGAGCCCGAGCTCGAGGACGACGAGCCGCCAGTCGAGGAACTCACGTTGCCCGAGGAACTCGACACGTTGCCCGAGGAACTCGAGACGTTGCCGGACGAGCTCGAGACATTACCCGAAGAGCTCGACACGTTGCCCGAAGAACTGGAGACATTGCCGGAGGAGCTCGACACACCGCCGGTGCTCGACGACACCGCGCCGGTCGAGGACGACACATTCCCCGAGGACGAGACCGCCCCGGTCGAGGAGGACACGTTGCCCGAGGAGGACACCGCGCCCGTCGAGGACGAGACGTTGCCCGAGGTGCTGGTGCTCGACACCGCGCCGGTGCTGCTCGACACCTGGCCGGTCGAGGACGAGATCGTGCCCGAGGACGAGGTGGTGGTCGAGCTCAGCTGGCCCGAGGACGAGGTGCTGCTGATCTGGCCCGAGGACGAGGTGGTCGTCGTCGAGTTGTCGACGATCACCGTGACCCCGCCGCTGCTGCTGCCGCTGGTCGAGCCGCCGCTGCTGCCGCTGGTGGAGCCGCCGCTGCTCGACGAACCGCTGGTGCTGCCGCCCGAGGTCGAGGTGGTGGTCGTGACGGACACGCTGCCCGAGGAGCCGCCGCCGCCGAAGAAGCCGCCGAAGAAGCCCCCGCCGAAGCCGCCGCCGCCGAAGCCGCCACCCCAGCCGCCGCCCCAGCCACTGCCCGGGCCGCCGCCGCCGGTGATTGGCGGCAGGGCCGGCAGCG